>CADAEJ010000004.1:0-34374 GCA_902786965.1 uncultured Ruminococcus sp.
ACTCGTGTATATCTTGGCGTTGAGAAAGACGAAAAGCGTGATGTTACCAAAAACGAGGGAAGTAACCGCACGATCAGCCTGCCTCCGTATCTTTACAAGTGTATGTAGCTGATGGTAATAATACGCCATGTAATACTGGATATACTGGAAATTTTCCTAAGTCAAATGTATACTGTATACAGTATATATAATATTTGACTGATACAGAGGACTATAAAACAGAATATAAAATGTAAGAGAACAATAAATGTGATGAACGAAAAGAAATCAAAATACTGTGCAAGAAATCTATATAGCTTTGTAATCTTTGAATAAATAATGCGGTCAAACAGTTTACAAATGAAAAAAGCTGTGATAAAATGGTATTGTCAAAAAAATACATGGAGGTCAAGACTGTGTCGAAAAAGATACTTGCTTTTATACTTGCTGCTTGTATGACTTTGAGTATGACTGCGTGTGGAGGTTCTGACAGCTCTGATGCCGAAACTCAATCGAGCAGTTTTTCTGAATCTGAATCTTCTGAATCAGATGACACTTCTTCAGATGAGTCTTCAAATGAATCTTCAGAAACTGAATCTTTTGAAGTTGATTCTTCAGAAACTGATTCTTCTGAAGATGAATCTTCTAAGGAAACTAAGAAAACTACTAAGAAAGAAACAGACGATTCTTCTAAGGTAACTACTACAAAGACCACCGCAAAGGCAGTTGAAACTACAACTCAGAAACCTGTAGTTACCACAAAGCCTGCAGTACAGACCACAAAGACTACAAATAAGACAACTACAAAGACAGTCGCTAAAACTACGACTAAGGTAACTACAAATCCAACTCCAGATTCAACACTAGTTCCTCGAAATGCATTTGATAAGCCAACAGGTAAATATATGGAGGCTATAAAGAAAATATCAAAAGTAAATGCACATATAAATAAAGACTTTACAGAATCTGATTGCGCTTTGGTAAGAGAATATCTTCTTAGTTATGTGTATAAGAAATATCCTAAGTCTAAAGCACATAATGTAAAGTTTATTCCGTATTTTGATAAGAATGGTAAACCGTCATATTATGACAATGTATTAAGTAATGGCGGTAGTTATAACGGTGCTAACTGGCAGTATTATTACAGTATTGATGAAGGCGCTGAGATGATGTTTATAGATATGATGCTTTATCTTGCTGATGTATATATGTATAATTTTGATGGAGAACCTTGTATTAATGGTTGTACGAATTGGGATATTTTCTGGATGTATCGTAGTGATGGTGTAGTACATTTTTCACTTGCGGTATTTTAAAAAGGAGGAAAAATTAAAAAATGATTAGAAAACTTAAACGAATTTCTAAGCGAGTAGTCTCAGGGCTACTCGCTACTATTATGTGTGTATCAAGTATATGTATTACTGCTAATGCATATTTAGATGATTATAATGCTCCATTAGGCAATCCTAATGATAATGGCGCAGCCACATAACAGCTCAGATGACTACATATACGATACGGAACTGTTTGGTATTCTCGACCTTATGCTGAAATGACTCGACAAAACGCCAACTCGACAGAATTTTGTCGAGTGACTCGATAATATTTTGTCGAGTGACTTGACAAAATTCTCTTGTTGATGTATACTTTTATCGAGAGATATGCTGAATAGGAGGCGTTAAGCATGGCAATTCCCGTAAATATTGAAGATCTGATAAATCAGCGTGTGGTCGAGTCCACAAGGATAGAGTTCAAGAGCGATTTTAATCCCAATGCAATTATACACTCGATATGTGCTTTTGCTAATGATATTGATAACCTTGGCGGCGGTTACATCATCGTCGGCGTTGAAGAAAAAGACGGCTCACCTGTATTTCCCGTTAAAGGCATTGAGCAAAGCCGTATAGATAATATATTAAAGGAACTTGTGGGTTATTGTCACTGCATTGAGCCGCTGTACAACCCAGTCGTAGAGCCTGTGCTGTATCAGGATGTGTATGTTATAGTGATATGGGTATCTGGTGGCTACGGACGTCCATACAAGGCTTCAAAGGATGTTTATGGTAAAGATGCTCCCAAGTCGAGCAAGTATTACTATATTCGCAAATTCAGCAGCACTATAATAGCTTCACCAGAAGAGGAAAAAGAACTGTTCTATATTTCGACGGATATCCCCTTTGATGACCGCCCGAACCTTGCAGCACAAGTCGATGATCTGGATATTGGTCTGATGCGAAATCATTTGAAAGAGATAGGCAGTGCATTATATGAACGTTCAACTAAAATGAGTGCATTGGAGATAGCAACTGATATGCAGCTCGTTTCAGGTCCCTCAGAACGTATCAAACCGCTGAATGTAGGTATTCTTATGTTCTCGGAACAGCCCGAAAAATACTTTCGTCACGCACGAATCGAAGTCGTTGATATACCTGACCCTACGGGCACGAATATGACCGAGAAAGTATTCACAGGACCAATACAAAGGCAGCTGAAAGATGCTCTTGCATATATAAAGAATTACACTGTCAAAGAAGTTATTATCAAGGATAAGGACAAGGCTGAATCCATAAAGATCTACAACTACCCTTATGCTGCTATTGAGGAGATACTTTCTAATGCAGTATATCACCGTTCCTATCAGGTAGGAGAACCGATAACCGTAAGGATAACCCCTGAAAATATAGAGATAACCAGTTTCCCGGGATTTGACCGAAGCATATCCGATGAAAGCATTGCTAACTACTCTATCCGTGCAAGGTTATACCGCAACCGCAGAATAGGAGATTTTCTAAAGGAACTGAGACTTATTGAGGGCAGAAATACAGGCTTCCCAAACGCAATAAAAGCTCTGCGTGAGAACGGATCAGACCTTATGACTTTCGATATGGATGATAACAGAACATATCTGTCTGTCACGATACCCGTGCACAGCTATTTTCTAAATAAAAGCGAGAAGAACGATAAGAAGTCTGCTTACGAAAAGAAAATAATTGATGCTCTGAAAGACAAGCCTCTCACGCTGACCGAACTTGCATTTGCTATGGGATATAAGGGCATAACCAAAAAGCTGACAAAAGCAGTCAATGATATGCTCACCAGAGGCATCATCGAAAAGACTGCAGGCGATGGCAGCACCAACAAGCTGAAAGTAAAATAACAATACGAACAAACCAAAAGGTTTTTCAATAATTCTATTATAGAAAAAACATTGGAATTGTATTTGTGGTATAATGTGATTACAGCTTAAGGGTGTAAAAGCCGTCTTGACTTTGACCTTTAAACCTCGTGGTCGGCTTGCGAGTCTAAAAAAAGCGACAGCGCGAAGAGCGTTTGAACCCTGCGGTAAGGGGAATTATCCTAAAAAGGATCATTACCGCACCACAGTATCCGCATTTCAGATGCGGGGATATTACCTTAGCTGCCCTCCGTTCATAGAGACGGAGGGTGTTTTTTCGCCGCAGGAATCGACCGGCAAATAAGCACGGGAGCACAAAAAAGCCCACGGAATAATCTGTGGGTGTTTTACTATACGGTATCTTTTTCAGCCTCTGACTGTGCCATATCTATTATCTGCTTTGGAAATCCGATGGCGGAGAGCAGCTTTATAGCGTTGCTTGAATTGCTTATGCCTTTGTGAAGCTCATAGTCAAAGCGGACGTCCTGCGTTCCGATGACCTCGGCGAAATGGAAGTTGTCGTAGGTCTTATCAAACGCTTTTGCAAGCTCAAGGTCATGTGTTGCGACCATAAGCATACAATGCTGCTTTGAAAAATAATCAAGCACGGCTTTTGATGCGGCGATACGCTCTTTGGTATTGGTGCCTTTGAGTATCTCGTCTATTGCAAGAAACAGCAGGCTGCCCTGTGAGAAAAGCTCAGTCATTCGTTTGAGGTATTTTATCTCACGGATATAGTAGCTCTCGCCCGAGAGCATATCGTCCTTTACCGCCATTGATGTTATGACTCCGCAGCGAGCCACGACTGCGCTTTCCGTTGTGCAGGTGTGAATGGTCTGTGCAAGGATAAGATTTATCGCTGCTGCTTTGATAAATGTGGATTTACCCGAGGCATTGGAGCCTGTGAGGATAACGCCCCGCCTGAATTCAAAGTCGTTGGGCACAGCATTGGATATTGCAGGGTGAACGAGCTGACCAAACATAAAGCTCTTACCGTCTGTCAGCTGCGGCACGCAGCAGTCCTTGAGGCTGCGTCTGTATGATGCTGTTGAGACAGCGCAGTCTATCTCGCCGAGATACTTGAAAATGCGCATACACTCTGCTTTTTTGCTGCAAAGGGCTGTGACGGTCTTATCATATCGGATAAAATCGAGCATGAACGGTCCGAGCAGATAAGCCGAGAGCATACTGACCTCGTCAGAGTTTTCGCCTGCACGCTTTAAACCGAGTGCAATCGCTCGTTTTGAGACAGTTCTTACACTTTCGATGTCGGGTGCTGTCTGCTTGCTCAATTGCTTTGTATGATCGCTTACGTTTACGGCGGTGCCGAGCGTTTGGCAGACATTGAATATCGCTCTTATCTTTATATCCATTGTAGCTTTTTTGATGATATGCACAGTCATATTGAACAGGTATACCATCAGGCAGCCGAACAGGGCGACAGGTGTTCTGAACACTGCGGCAGCTGCTGCCGAGAGCAAAAGCAGTCCCAGCAAAAGATAATATACCCACGCGTATTTGAGCCTGTAGCTGTCGATAGAGTCTATGGATAACGGAAAATCATAGCCTGCATAGGATTTGCCCAGCAGGCACAGGCTTTTTCTGACCTGTGAGCGCACGGGTTCGTTTTCGTCAAAATAGGATACCTTTTCCTCAAAGGTTTCAAGCTCCTCGCTGCTTTTTGAAAGGTCGTGCAGCTTATAGTAAAGACAGGACTCCCCTGCAAAGCTGTCGGTGTGGTCTGCAAGGGCAAAGATGGTATCCATATCAAGATCGTTCCATGTTATGTCGTCCACACGCATGACATCGGGAATATTCTTTTTTTCGTATTCATAATAAGTCTGCACTGCCTCAAGCCTTTCAAGCGGCTCGCTCGGGTGCGCACGCATCTTACCGAACGACTCACGGACATATCGCTCCAGCTTTCTTTTGCGCCGTACAAAGTCGGAAATAAGCACGACTGCGATAGCTATTATCACAAGCGGTATCGTTATGGCATAAAGCATTTGTTTGTCCCCCATATATTTCTTTTTTATCTATTTTAACATAGCCATCTCACCAAGTCAAGTTGACGCTATACAGCTTTTTCTGATTTTGGGCTGTGATTCTGCCGATTTACCATATACTGTTAAGTTTTCTTTGCCGAGAGGTCTAAAATGGTCGTAAAACAGCTCTGAAACAGGTCACAAATGGTACTAAACGAAGGTTTTAACCAGGGGGTTAGGTAAGGTTTTTGAAGGATTTTGAAGGTTTTTTGCGAGATTTCGTTTTTGTTTTCCTTTAAGAGTAAGGTTTTAAAAAAACCTTCCCCCACGGTGCTGGAAATTAAAACCTTCGTTTCAAGGGACAAAACGGCTGTTTTAAGGTCAAAAACAGCCGATGATTTTCCGCCCGAAATGGAAATTGCGATGCGAAATCTGAGTTTGCGTTTTCAAACATTAAAACCTTCGGCTGAATCAAGTGGTTTCTTTTAAAACCTTCGTTTTTGGAATTTAAACCTTCCGATCAGGAATTAAAACCTTCCGTTTATACATTGAATTTCCGTGGCGGATATAAACAGCAAAAGCCTGAGAGCAGCACGCTTTCAGGCTTTGTGTCAGTCACTTGTTTTTTCTGTTTGGTTGGCGTGGTTTTTACTGCAGGTAAGCAGCAGGAACATAAACACGATGAACAATCCCATGCTTTGCTGTCCGAGCCCGAAAAAGCCGTTTACCAGCGGCATTTGCGGCAGCACTTTTGACAGAAGTATACATATTGCCATAAACACGAACGGGTTGATGATGCACATCCATTTTTTCGGATAAATATTGCCTTTGACGGCAGAGATGAAAAACAGTATCACCAAGACGGCATATCCAACTGCTGCCAGTGCACCGACAATGATGAACTTATTGAACAGGTCAAGCGCAAACTGCTTTGCGTCATCATAGCCTGCTGCGGTCAGCTTATTATATGAATATGCGGCAACGGCAAACACGTTGTGGTACAGTGTTCCGACGCTGACAAACACAAACGAGGAAAGCAGAAAAGGCTTTGACAGTCGGTCATTTCTGCTTTTCATTCTCTTGTACACGCCATAGAATCCAGCAAACATCAGCAGCAGTGATATGACGCCCAGAAAGCCTGCTGCGATAAACACGGCTGGGTCTGCATCTGCCCATTCATACGAGAAGCTGATGAACAGCAGCTTGCTGCCGAAATCAGATGCGGGCTTATAAAAGCCCAGGAGGTTATCTCCCACAAAGCAGATAACAGCGCCTGTCATCGCGATTATATATAATGTCCGTTCTTTCTTCATTGTTGTATCTCCCCTGCTCTCTATATCTATCAGAATTCGCTTTCTGCTCTTTGGGCGATAAGGCGGCGTTTCTCCAAGGTCTTTTCAAACAGTTGGTCAGACACCTGCGGAAAAACGTCGTACACGACGCTTGTACCCTCCTGCGTGATGCCGCCCTTTGTTGCGACTCTGCTCACGACGTCTTCAAAGGTCATTTGCTTTTGGAGCATAAGCTCACCCGTGGCAGTCAGAGTTGACAGCACCATACGGACTATCTGCTCTTTCGGGATAGTTGTATGCGTCTGCGCAGATGTGCAGATAACGTCAAATATTGATGCGATAAAGCCGGGCATACAGCTTACAAGCTCTGAGCCCATTCCCAGCTCTTTTTCGGGAAGTTCTATCACTGAGCCGATGCAGCCGAGGAGAGCTTTGAGGTTGTCTTTATCCTGCAGATTCACATTGGAGTCATAGCAGACCAGGGTCTGTGACCTGCCTATCTCCGCAGTCAGACTCGGAATGACCTTTGCGGTTTTATTGTCAATCACCTTGTGGAGAGTTTCAAACGAGATATTGCCATTAAGAGAGACTATAAGCGTGTCGGGTTTCAAGACGTCTCTGATTTCTTCAAGCACGGCTTTGATGTCAGACGGACGGACGCATACAAACACGATGTCCGCTTGCTGCGCAAGCTCCTTGTTGCTGTCTGCGATAACGGCGATGTCCTTTGCTTCATTCAGCTTTTCAATCGTTCTGTTTGACACCAGCAGGTCCTGCTTGCTGATGTTCCCCGCCTGCGAGAATTTCCAAAGCAGCATTTCCCCCATACTGCCATACCCTATAATTCCGATTTTCATTCTTTCTGCCTCCGAATTTAATATTGTCCTCACAGCTTTGAAACTGTGAGGATAATTGCTGCGGAAGAATCAATGTCCTTTATGTTTCTCCCTGCGTTTTTGCTGTCTGAGTTCAAACTGATGCTGCTTTTCAGCCTCGCGCTGCTGCTTTGTGAGCTGTTTGCGTTCGGTCTTGTTCTGCTCCTGCATCAATTTCAACGCCTGCTGCGACTTCGTCCCGATGCCTGCGCTTACGGTCTGCTTATGGGCATCACGCTGGCGGCGTTTGGGGTTGTCGGCAGTCTTTTTCGTTTTTGCCCCGACAGCCGGACTGAACCTGAGTTCGTAGTAATGCCTGAGTGCAAATTCCAGCACCTCGCTGTCCTTAGGCTCTGCGCCAAAGGTGACTTTTGCCGCCGAGAGCTGCCCGTTTTCCGTTCGTTCAAAAACTCCCACCCAAAAAGGTTCGTCAAAAAACACTATCAGCATACCATTCGTCTCGTCCATATCTTTCCCTCCTGAAAAAATGCTATGGACAAAGAACGGACAACCCGGAGGGCAGGTTACTTACCCTGTTTTCACAGGACGGCCGGGCTACCTACCGGCTCTGGCATACCAAAGGGTACACGTTGCGTTTTTATCTTTGTCATTTTTTCGCACATTAAGTGCCGATAAAATTATAACACATACTTATCGAACGGTCAAGACCAAGGCTTGACTATGCCATATCATTCGGTTATAATATTCACAGAAGCAAATGCCTGAAACGGCGTAATTACGCATATGTTACGATTCGTGTCGCAGGTGTGATGACTCGGTTCTTTACTATTTTCAGCCGCTGTGTTACCATAAGGTCAGCCGAAAGGCGATCATCGGAAAGGAACACAAAAGCTATGAAAAAGAACACAAAGAGATTACTTATCACAGGCATTATAATGATAACACTGTTTGCCGTCTGGACGCTATTGATACAGACAGTAGATGTTCAGGCGGTGGGACAGAACGGAACAGACATTGGTTTTGCAGGACTGAATGTATGGTTCCACAAAACGACAGGCGTACATATGTGGATATATACCGTCACAGACTGGCTGGGACTTGTCCCTGTATTTATCTGTATGGTATTCGGTGTCGTTGGTCTGGTCCAGCTTATCAGCAAAAAAAGCCTTCTTAAAGTCGATAAGGACATCATTCTGCTGGGAGTATACTATATCCTTGTTATTGTCGGTTATATCATTTTTGAGATGATCCCGATAAATTACAGACCGATCCTTATAGAAGGACGAATGGAGGCTTCTTACCCGTCCTCGACAACACTGCTGGTTATGAGCGTAATGCCCACGCTGGCTTTTCAGGCTCGACGCAGGATAAAAAACAAAACTGTCAGGTACTGCATCTATGCGTTTACAGTTATATTCACCGCAGCTATGGTCGTGGGACGAACTGTCGCAGGCGTACACTGGCTGACAGATATAATAGGCTCGTTACTTTTAAGCACGGGATTGTACCTTATCTATCACGGCAGCGTTATGCTGATCGAAAACAATAATACACGGAGAAAAGATTATGGAATTTCACGAAAAACTGCAGGAGCTGCGAAAAGCTAAAGGACTGACTCAGGAAGAGCTTGCAAAGCAGCTTTATGTTTCACGAACGGCGATCTCAAAATGGGAATCGGGGAAAGGCTATCCGAATATTGATTCCCTCAAGGAGATATCAAGGTTCTTTTCGGTCACGATAGATGAGCTGCTGTCATCTGAAGAGCTTATCACTGCTGCAAAGGACGAAAACCGCTCAAACATCAGAAGAATGATAGACCTTTTGATAGGAATAATCGACATAGCGAGCATCATGCTTATCCTGCTTCCGCTTTACCCAAGAAAAGACGGCGGCTCTGTCACATCGGTCGCTTTGTTTGACTACATACACGAATCACTTGCGATAAGCTATGTGTGCTTGGGATTCATCTGTGCACTTATCATCATCGGCATAGTCAAAGTGGCAATGAATTGCAAAAGCATCGAAAAAGGCAGGAACGCTGTGACGGTTATCTCATTCATACTGAGTATCACAACAGTGCTTTTAATGACAATGGCAAGGATACCGTATGCAGCTGCATCGGTTTTCCTGCTGCTTACAATCAAGGGAATCATAATATTCAAAACACCAAAGCAGTAGAACACAACAATTCAGAACAACAAGGAGACAAAAATGAAATTAGAAAACATTCCGCCCATGTATGAGGCATACCGCGCCGAGTATCCCGACCTCACTGTCTGCCGTATTGCACTGCAGGAAAAAGGGCTTTATCATGTAATTGACAAAAACGAGAGCAAGCAGGCACAGGTATCTGGAAAATTCAGATATGATGCAAAAACAGTATCGGACTTTCCTGCCGTCGGCGACTATGTAATGGCTGATGTGAGCAATCCCGATATGGCAGTGATACATAACGTCCTGCCGAGGACAAGTGTGTTTATCCGCAAAGCTGCGGGCAAAACAAACACAGAACAGGTCGTTGCTGCCAACATCGACACGGTGTTCTTGTGCATGTCGCTCAATAATGATTTCAACCTGCGTCGGCTCGAAAGGTATCTGACGGCAGCCTGGGAAAGCGGTGCTGTACCCGTAGTACTGCTGACAAAGGCAGACCTCTGCGACGATACTTCCGCAAAGATAGCACAGGTAGAAAGCTCGGCGGTAGGTGTGGATATAATCAAGACATCGGTCATCGAGCAGGACGGTTATGACCAGATAAAACCATACCTGAAGCCAGGAAAGACGCTTGCGTTTGTCGGTTCTTCGGGCGTAGGGAAATCGACACTTATCAATCATCTGCTGGGCGAACAGCGTCTTGAGACCAACGGTTTGAGAAACGACGATAAGGGCAGACACACCACGACTCACCGTGAACTGATGATACTGCCTTGCGGTGCTATGGTCATTGACACGCCGGGTATGCGTGAGCTTGGTATGTGGGATTCGGGTGACGGGCTGTCAACAGCTTTTGAAGACATTGAGAAGCTCGCTGAACGATGCCGTTTCAAAGACTGTACCCACCGAAACGAACCAAGCTGTGCCGTTCGTGCGGCTGTGGAAAGCGGTGAACTAACCGAGGAGCGTTTGGCTTCCTATGAAAAGCTGAAAGCTGAAAACGCTTATTCGGAAGACTCCGAGGGATATCTGGCATCAAAGAAAGAAAAATTCAAAGCGATAGCAAGGTTCAACAAAGCAAATCGTAAAAAATGACACAAGGGAGAAAACAAGATGATGAAACGAATTAAGTGCTCGGTGCAGTGATGACGGGAACGGCTCACCGAGTAAGAAATGTTCCCTTGCTGCACCGTTATCAATGTAAAAAACACTATTTACAAAGGAGCAGTAAAAAATGGACATAAACGAATTAAAGAAGATGTGGCTTGCCGAGGAGCAGGCTGCGCACATACACGGCTGGGATTTTTCATATCTTGACGGGAGATTTGATTCTTCCGATGATGACCTTGACTGGGATTACCGCCGACTTATACTTGAACGGCTCACTCCCGAGATGAGAATTCTCGACATTGACACGGGCGGAGGAGAGTTCCTGCTTTCGCTGGGGCACCCGCACGGTATGACGGCGGCGACGGAAGGGTTCGCGCCGAATGTTGAACTGTGCAGAAAGACTCTTATTCCTCTCGGCATTGATTTTCACTACTGGCAGGAGGGCATGGCGCTGCCGTTTGGTGACGAAAGTTTTAACATGGTAATAAACCGCCACGGAAGCTATGATGTGCAGGACTTATGGCGCGTGCTGAAAAAGGGCGGTGTTTTCATAACGCAGCAGGTGGGCGGAGACAATGACCGCGAGCTTGCAGAGCTGCTTTGCCCTGACAGAAAGAATCCATTTGAGGGTCACTGTCTGGCGGCTGAGCTTGAAAAGTTCACGCGGCAGGGATTTACCATTGAGCAAAGCGGAGAGTGCTTTCGTCCCATCAGATTCTTTGACACGGGTGCGCTTGTGTGGTTTGCCCGCGTGATACCTTGGGAGTTCCCCGATTTTTCTGTGGAGAACAATTTTGACAGACTTTTAGCGGCACAGGAAATGGTCGAAAAGGACGGCTGTGTCAGCGGAAGAATTCACAGATTTATGATAATTGCGGTGAAATAACAAGATGATAAAAGCCTGAGAGCATAACGCTTTCAGGCTTGTTTGTTTATTTCCGATGCTATATCAAGAGCTATCATCAGTTTTCCGATGCCGTGATTAGCTTCATTCAATCCTTCGGTCTCATAGCCGCTTTCTGCAAGGACATCACCTGCTTCGAGGAAATGATAAAGCTGAAATTTAAAAAAGTCGCACACTGCCTGCACTCCTGCAAGCTCCATTTCAACGGCTATACAACCCTCGTCCTTACGCCTGGCGACAAGTCCCTTTGTCTCACGCAGCATAGAATCCGTAGTCCACACCCTGCCCTTTACATATGGGATACCACGCTTTTCAAACAGGTCTGCAAGCTTGTCACAGTTCTTTATCTTTATGTAATCGTCAGGCGGTGCATAATAGTATGAAGCACCCTCGCCTCTATAACTTTCGGTCGGGATTATGAACCTGCCATTTGTCTTGTCATTATCAAGACTTCCGCAGGAGCCAAACATAACAAATGTCGATGCCCCCACCACCCAGTGAGCTTCATAACACATTCCCGATGCGACAGCTGAGCCTAAACCCGAAAGATAAAACGCAATATTCTCGTCCTTGTATTCAAGAGCATATATGGGTACATTTCCGTTACAGGCACCAATAACACCTATCTGTTTACACTCATAATTGTCGAGCAGATAATTATGCAGCTGCTGCGAAAACATGATAAGGCATGTATCAACGATATGTTTCTGCTTACCGTAAAAGCTCTCGCAATTAGTTATCGGTTCAGTTGCATCATAGCAATCAGTTATCATTATATCTCACCTCGTCTATCTGGTTTTGATCATTATACCACAGGCATGGGATATTTATACAAATATCCGATCTCATACTCTCGCAAGTCTCGCCCACTGATATCGGCTTATCATTACCATATTCTCAGCTGTCAGGGTCTGTCCATCGCAAGACTGGCTTGAGCTTCTCGATGACCCGAGATTCTATCAGCTCACGCATCGTTATTATTTCTTTTTTGATTAAAATTTAAGAGTACCTATCAGCATAGCATGGTCTGGATTTGGAGGTTGTATGCCTAATAAACGATCTCCATTCTTATATATTTCTTTGGTACTCTTAGTAAAATCTCTTTCATATTTACAGTTCTCCATAAAACAGTTTTTGGTGATAAAATGATCTTCTGGTGCAGGAATAAATTTTTTATCCCCATCCCAGCTATCCCCGTTCGGAGTGTATGGTGTATAATCACCTCTGTTGCAGGTAATCCGATTAAAATTCCACTCCTTTCTCGGCGTACCTCTTCTGTAATTGTTAAAGTCACCTGCTATCAATACACGAGCTTTATCACCTGCTTTTTTGTCTAAATGATAGTACACCATTTTCATCTCATTATATCTCAGCTCAGCCTGTTGTATATAGAATTCTGTCAGATTGGTTTTGCCTTCAAGCACTTTATTTTGTGAAGTCATTGTTATTCTCACACCTGCCACCCACAGTTTAAGTCTTCCCTTCCTTAATGGAATGATCAACAGGTTCGGTACATCTTCACTCTTGCTGCAATCCTGTGTGTAGATTTCTTTTTTTTCATTTTCCCACAGGTTTAGACTACTTTTTTTCCAAGCTATTAGTATTTCATTTACTCGTGGTTCTTTTTCATCCTCGTTTACCTGTGTATTTTTATCGTACATACTTTCTTTGGGATAGTAGTCATAGTCATTATCAGGAAAGGTTTTATTCAAAAAATTATTTGCATTCTCACAGAACACAAATTCTGTCAGTATGACTATATCCGCATCTTGTTCTTTGATCGCAGCGCCAACAAAATCAGGGATTATATTTTCCCCATCGCTTCTCAGATTTAGATTCCATTCCAGCACCTTAAGCTCCATATTATATTACCTCCAAAATTAATCATTTGATGTATCACCGCAGTATTACTAACCAAATACAATATATCACATTTTTTCACATATTGCAATATGTCATAAAGTGAATATTACATACACCGTGGAGCTTATAGCGTGACAAAGATAAATCCTATCCGAGCGTGATTTCGGATAGGATTTGTTTATTATTCATTTCTCAACCTTATCTATATACCGTGTTTCGGGCTTGTCCGCACACAATGTGGTATGTGTAGCAAGGTAACCTTGTGTATCTTAAATATATTCACGCACCTCCCATATCGATATTTTGCCTTTTGGTATGGTCAAGTATTCAAGTTTGCTGCAGCCTGAAAATGCCATCTCATCAACATGTTTAACACTATCGGGTATAATGATAGATGTCAGGTTGTCGCAGCCATCAAACGCATCATCATCAATGGTTTTGACACCATCAGGTATTACAAATTCGGTGTCTTTTATTCCAGCCGGCACCAGTATAAGTTCAGTTTTGTCTTTATTATATAAAGCACCGTTTTCAGAACAATAGTTGGAATTATTATCGTCAACATTAATAGATGTAAGGCTATCACAATCTTCAAATGCATACGCGTAAATTATTGCAACACTGTTAGGTATATTGACGGTTTTTAGATTACAACAACCTTCAAACGCAGATTCTCCAATGTTTATAACACCATCAGAAATAATGATAGATGTCAGGTTTTCGCAGGAGCTGAAAGCATGATTCCAAATGATCGTTACGCCATCAGGCACAACAAATTCGGTGTCTTTTCTTCCCGCAAGCACTTTTATAAGTTCAGTTCTATGTTTATTGTATAAAGCTCCGTTTTCAGAGAGATAATAGCTGTTTTCGTCATCAACAATTATCGATTGCAGATTTTTGCAATATGTAAAAGCGAAATCTCCTATGCTTATCACACTACTGGGAATATTGATAGACGTCAGGCTTGTGCACCCATCAAAAGCATGCTCCCCAATACTTTTAACACTATTGGGTATATTGATGGATGTTAGGTTTACGCACTCAACAAATGCCCAATCACCAATGTCTGTAACACTATCGGGTATACTGATAGATGTCAGGCTTATGCAATCATAAAAAGCACTATCGCCAATGTTTCTAACGCTGTCGGGTATCACAAATTCGGTGTCTTCTATTCCGGGCGGCACTTGTATGAGTTCAGTTTTATTCTTATCATATAAAGCACCGTTTTCAGAGATATAATGATTGTTTTCCTTATCCACAATTATTTTATCAAGAGCATAACACCAGGTAAAAGCCCCCTTTCCTATACTCGATACGCTACTGGGTATAGTGATAGATGCCAGGCTTGCACAGCAGAAAAAAGCACACTTTCCAATGCTTATAACACTATTGGGTATATTGATAGATGTCAGACTGTCGCAGCCGCTGAACGCACGCTCTCCAATGCTTGTAACACTATCGGGTATATTGATAGATGTCAGGTTTCTGCAGTGTTCAAACGCACGCTCACCAATACTTGTAATACCGTTCGGTATTGTCACATCTCCGCCTTTGCCCTTATACTTTACAAGCACACGGTCTATCTCAAAATCGTTCATATTTATAGGTGATCCTGTCGGTTTTGGCCCTGATTTAGATTTAATCATAATAACACCTCACTGTTTTCAACTTGTTATTTTTTATTTTGTTTATGCCGAAAATTTTACCCTTCGATTAGATTGAAGATAACTGTTTTTAGATGATGCAAATATATATTAATTCTATGCACGACGCAGCTGCGCTCCGCAATTTGATGTCAGATTCCATATTCTCCAAAATATACTCCCCCGCACATTTGTGCGAGGGAGCTGTGTAAGTTCAATAGGCAAATATAATCATAAAACTGCTGGCATTTGAAATTTTACAAGCGCATTTTTATTTTTCGGTCTGATATGCAGCTTCAGCTGCAGCGAAACGCTTATACCTCAATGGAACTGTAATGCATATATCGGGGCGAATGGTTTCCCTGGTTTTTCCGATCGCAATAGGCTTATCACTACCATAACCATCGCTTTCTGGGTTAGTATACTGCAGCAGCGGCTTCATCTTTTCAATGACATTAAATTCAATGAATTCCCTCATGTCCCGGGACTCGATGCCAGTCGCATAAACCTTGAAACAAGCTGGCATGCCGTTTTTGTATGTGCCGCCATAAGCCGTAGCATCCGTCATAAAATTGTAGATGTGCTCACAAACCCTTAAGTATACATTGCCGCTGCTGCCTGAATAAAATGGCTGTCCGAAAATACTGTTTAAATAACATCCTGCGACTCTCCTGTCGTTCTCCCGCTGACAAATATCGAGGTAGTCTGGATGTAATTCCAGCGTCTGTGCAAGTTCAGGTGCAATTCTCCTGATCTTTTTTAAGCCTGCCTGACTTCGAGCAAACCGCTTGACCTTAGCAATGTAAACCTGTCTTTCTCTGCGTGTCATATTAGTCATAAATAAATCCTCCCATATGTATTATAATTTTCAGCAGCACTCTTTGCTGCTATCAATACGATACCACAGGAGGAACGATTTTCCCATAAAGCCTAAAAAACTTTATTTCTTTTTGTTATTTTTCTTCTTTTCTTTGCTTTCGTCATCATAAAGTTTTCTAAAGCCGTTAAAGATAAGGTTCACCTTATCTTTTTTGTGCTCCACAAGTCCTTTATTGACTAATTTCTCGATTGCTTCATCTATTTCTTTGTCTTTATATCCGTAGGTTTTGCCTTCTTTTTTCAATTCTTCAACTTCTATTTCTGCTCCTGGAGCTTTTCCCTCGAAAAGCAAAAGAAGAAATAATACTCTTTTGCAGTTTGTTGATATTTTCCTGTCTGAAATGTGGCTGATGGTAAGAATCAAATCCTTTATCTTTATATAATCAAAAGTGATATTAAATTCTTTTGATATCACATCGCGATAATGCGTAGAAGGATTATTTTTCTGATTCAAAAGATTAGATACAGCCACCGTAGATTCCATACCTATAATCTCAGCAAGCTTTTCATTGGTTATATACTTGTCTTTAAGTTTATTGATCCATTGCGGATCAATAAATTCGGTCAGTATTTTATCAGGCATAAATATCCTCCTTTTTAAATTTAGTGTCTTCTTGTCTGACATCTTATGTTTTCTTTTTTCAGCGAACACCTCCTGTATTCACCATCATAATAGAATTTAATTCCTGCCGAATCAAGATTATTGTCATATTCTACATTTTTAGAAAAGAATAAAATGCGATCAGCTACAAATTAATTATCTATATTACTAATATTTGAAGGTCTATAATAATAACTTATCGGCATATTATATCCTCCCATTCTGAAGCGACATCTTTAGCTAATGCATTAATAATTTTAGCATTAAGTGAATCAGATTTAATCAATTCAATATAAATAGGCTCTTTTGGCTTTTCGATTTTTGAATCTACAATCTCGCTTTTAATATTATTAGCTAAGAAAAATGTTTCCTCACTAGTTCTTTTGAATTCATCAGGGTTTATAAGATCAATCATCTTTATTAACATTAAATTCACCTCTAACTATATATTCAAGATAATCATAAATGACTTTCTTCAATATATTCTTTTTATCTGTCGGCAAAGCATTGAGTTCAAGATTAATACCATCTCTTAATTTGTCTAAATCGCAAAGACATGCTCTTTCCAATCTTCCATCGAGATCTTTAAGCCCTCCTGTTTTAAATAAAGTAATAGTTTCAGATAGAATAAGTTTATGCATAGATTACCTCCTATAGAAAGTTTAAACAATATAGTCTTTATATCTCTTGATGTTAATTTATACTCTACTTATGACTTCGATTAATTATTGTTAATTAAATAATTAATGAGTTCATGCACTATGTTAATTATTTACTATTTGCCTGGAAAACAGCTTCTATTATCGCTGATTTACTCTCAGTATCTTTCGAAGTGGTAGAATGTGTATGCAGATCGTAAAGCTTCATAAAATCACTCCCTCTTAGTTCTATTATAATACGGAATACCACAATGTCAACAGCAGATCGTGTTTACAATGCACGTCATCAGTAAAAAATATCAATGCCGCAATTTTTACCTTTCGATTATATGTGATTGAAGATAATCCTTGAAATCATCATAAGAAAACCTCCTTTCCAGATGAAAAATAATTGGTATGCACACATCAGCTATCTGCTGAACGCTGAAATTCAGGATATGATCCATTGTGTCCTGGAAATATGCATCCATCAATTCATAGCGTATCAGGCATCCGTTGAATATGTCGCCATACTCCTCATCGAAAAAGTAATTGTGTTCAAAAAGGGTGTTGCAGTCCCACGGCAGATGCATATTCATATAATTGCACATTCTCGCTGCCTTAACTGCCCTTTCCTCTGTTTCTGCAACAGGCTGGCAGAAATATGACTTACAATAACAATGCTCATTCATAAATATCACAGTAGTCTCGATACGACCGCCAATTACATCTTCGATATTACACGACAGATATATTTTATCGACATCCTTTAAAGGAGTGATTTTTCCTGCCTCATTGAGCAGGGTGTATGGGATATGTTCCGCTGTCAGATAATCAATAAACCTCTTTTTTGCTTCTGTTTTAGTCATCATAATTTCGATCTCCTTTGCATAAATGTTTTTAGATGATGCGAATATATATTAATCCTATGCACGGCGCAGCAGCGCTCCGCAATCTGATGTCAGATATACATATCCGTATTCTCCAAAATATGCGTCACAACAATCACTGCCCTGTTCGCCAAGATTCACAACATATGCGAATAGATAATCGTCTTCAAGTCTTTGTGTTGACCAGTCTTCTTCATACGGCGATACATACAGAAATGTCAGCATTGTGATCGGTTCATTATCACCTCTTTCAAGATTACTTATCTCCACATTTCCCGTGTCAACAGCACAAACCGAACCCATTATCTTGGTTTCGATAACATGATAAACATAATTCCCCGTCTCCTCTTCAAACGCCCTCACCTCCTCTTCATAAAGCTCATCATAGTCAATGGTATCTATACAACCAAATGACCATCCTGATACTCGGTAGCTGTAATAAAGCTTTTCGTCTTCAAGATTCTTTAAGATCTTTGGGTTAAGGTCAAACTTTTCCTGTAATACCCTCATTCTTGATAAGGCTTCTTTGTGCATCTTTGACTTTTCCATAATACTTATCCTCCTTTTTAAATACAGTGTTTTCTTGTCTGACATCTTATGTTTTCTTTTTCATTGACCACCTCCCTATAGCCAATTCATTGCAACAAAAAAGAATTGCCGGTCAGACAATTCTTTTCATTAATATTATGTAGTTTTTCATCTTCAATTCTTTGAAGATACATCCTTCATGCACTCGAAATTAATCTGTTTCCTCACATATTTCATCATAATCCTCAAACATGATACGAATATCACATTCATAACTTTCGACATGATAATGACCTGCATACCATCCTTCTTTGAGTTCAAGCCTGTCATAAATTGACTGAAGCCATTTCTCCGTGCTCTTATCCACACTCTGCTGGTCAATTCCCGGAATAAAACTCCAGACCGGTTCCGCCTCTATCGGAGCAGTGTGCGACAAGACAATATCTATCTCCCATTGTCTGGACTCAAGCTGTTTTTCAACATAGACCTTTGTTTCTTCATCGGGCTGCTCTGAATCAAACCACTGAAGTCCGCTGCTCAGGCGATAAAACTTATCAACGCTGTATGCCCCGCCAATCGCAATTACAGATTTTCCATTAAAGTCATAAATCTCACCATCCTTAGCGAAGAGGATATTGGGATAATCTTCCTCAGCATACACCAAACCACCTTTCCATAGGATTTCTTCGTAATCGCCATTGGCTTCCAATGGTCTCGCTTCATGATTCCCGTGGATACAGAAAAGCGTGATAGGCAAGCCTAAAAGCTCATTCTTTAAATCCTCGTCTCTTTTATCAAGATAGTAATTAATCCCGGCGTCACCGAGTATAATCATAACATCTTCGATATCCGTTCCGTTCAATTCGCAGAATTCAGCGATTCTCGAAAAGTCGCCGTGAGTGTCTCCTGTAATGTAATAATGCATAGTGTTTTCCTCCTGTTTTTTCTGTACCATAGAAACATTTTAACATGGGCTTGCGGGTTACACTTATATTATGGAGGAATTCTTGTTCTAAAAATTAAAGATATAGGTCTCCCACTTTCTTTATCTCCTCCCGTATCTTCTTTCTGATATTCTCATCCATGATCTCCACCCTCACTCCGTACTGCATTGCCCAGTGAACGATCATATTCGGTGATGTCCTTACTTTCACAATATCATATCCTACTTCATTACCCTTTTCATCTTTTCCGACAACCTCTTTCACCTTCTCGTAATGGTCGCCGAACCAGTCGTGAATAATCGTATAATCAGTATTTTTTATCTTGATCCTGATATCCTCCGGCTCATCATATGCCATATTCATATGCTCTGACATATATTTTTCCGGATCCCAGCAAGCGTTAAATATCGGGAGTCCCTCAAAACTGCAGACCTCAATGGGAATTATCTTCCCATTTTCATCTTTGGCGATCTCTAAATCCGACATCAGATCCACACGATAATGCCAGATTCCCTTATCATAAGTCTTTAAGCCTATGCAGAAAAAATCGTCATGATATACCACCAGATGATATGGAGAAAGAGTACGGATATATTCAGAGGTCGGGATCATTTTTTTATCGTCTGTATACCTGTTATACCTGAAACGGATCTGCCCAAAGTTATTCACCGCGTATTGTATTATTTTCAGGTTTTCAGCTAACTGTTCCCTTTTTTCTGCCCTTTGCCCTGAAAGCCTGCCGTGAATTGCTTTCGGATCAAATCTGATCTTCTCTCCATCCCAAAACGGTGTACGGTAATATGCGCTTGCAGTCCCCACAAGTTTTCTTATGAGCTCCGCCTTTTCGGCTGATGATAACATACTTGAAAAGCACACCTGCCCTATCAGCTGATCGAGCTGTGAATCGGTAAATGTATGTACATACGAAAAGCCCGTAATATCAGGTGTTTTCCCGCAATAATCCTTGTTGATCTTCTTATTTAACCGATCCTCTTTGTATCCGTCATACTTCACACGGTATTTTTCTTCGTTTTCACCGTATTCCAACGGGTCAAGTTCCAGAAGGATGTCCTCAAGCGTGCTTGTGATAGTATTCGGTGATTCTACTGGTACGCCATTATCATATTTTGCAATGCGGTATATCTTCAGCAGATTCATAAGCTCATCTTTTGAAAGGCTTTTACTTTCATCAGTAAGTGTTTTCAATATATCCAAAATCTGAAGCGTTCTTCGCTCTGCACTGTATTTTCCGCGATCAGGAGCATCATCACGCACCTGAAAACGGTCTTCTGTTTTCTGTCTTGCGACTTTCGTTTCCGGGATTTCTTCCAATGATGCTCTTATTATACCGGTCTTTTTACCCGTTTTTGAGCGCCCTGTCAAACCAAGCGGATTTAAAAGCACATCAAGCTCTTTAGAGATCTCACCATCAATATAATAGGTAGCATATGTCGTAAATTTACCTTTTTCCGAATCATGATTTTTCGTCGCATGTATAAAGCCCTGCCATCCCGCCATATACAGATCCTCTTCTATTTCATTCTTAAGAGAGTCTGTCATCTCTAATTTTCGCAGCTTTTTCCAACAGCATTCATGGATATACTTTTTATAATTCTCATACAGTTCTTCCCAAGCCTTGTTATCACCAGATTTTGTCCTCTCGATAAGGGCTTTTACCCCAGGATCTGATAAATATTTATTCATCACTATTCTCCTTTTCTGAATAATCTTATCAAAGAAAAAACAGGCTTTTTCATTTGTTATCGAATTAACTAATCAGTTGTGCTCATAGTTTTCAAACAGTATAACACGAGCAAAGTAAATTGTCAATTGTTTTCCAATATCAACAGCAGCCTGCACAATTCGTACAAACTGCTATTGGTTACTGCTGTGTCATAATCGTCTTGTTTACGCCGTTTCTGAACAAATCTAGGTTCTTCGCTAAGCACTCGGTTCTTAAATGTGTTTTTTCTTTTTAATTCACCCTTGTAATATTCTTACGATAGTTTACCGGGGTATCATACCCAATAGCATAGCAGGGACGATGATTGTTGTAAAAATCAACATAGTTTTCAAGGACCTCTTTAAACTCGGCTTTTGTTTGGCACTCATCCACCCTGAAATCTATATACAGTTATTCATTCATGGACAAACTACAGCAATCCCGTCATATATAGCGGCAGATATGTGATCCCGTTTTCCTGTTTGAGATCACTCGCATGGAGCACATACGGGATATGCGTCTGGGCAGCATATTTCTGTATAAACTTATTCAGAGAAGACAAAGTATAGTTTTTGCCTGACTTAACTTCTATTGGCGAAATATTGTGCCTGTTGCTTATCTTGCTTTTGGCAAGCAGGAAATCTATCTCCATTCTGGAATCCTTGTCATCCCTTGAAGAATTGCAGTAGAAGAATAATTTGTGCCCGCCGGCTGCAAGCATTTGAGCGACAATATTCTCGATTATCATGCCCATATTGACTTCGAGCTTATCAAGCAAAAGTTTTTTATAGACCTCTTCACTGACTATGCCGTTTTCATCAAAGCTATGACTGACAAGCAATCCCGTGTCAGCCATATAACATTTGAGCAAAGTGCGGTCACGGTTCAGATTCAAACCTACATTCGGCTCGGTTGCGTTGTAGCAGTTGTTGACTATCATTGCATCGGACAGCCAGAACATAGCATCACGATAGTCATCAAAACGAGCGCCCTTTTCAATAGAGGAAAGCTTGAAATGACGATTCTGATTTTTCAGCTGCGATGGAAGCTCATCAAATATAGCCTCAACTTTCATCGCATCATTGCCGGCATGCTTTCGTATGTCATCACGGTACAGTTTGAGTATTCGTCTCTTTGCTTTGTCCACCTTATCGAAATCTTTGCTGTCAGCAAAAGCCTGTACCGCCTGCGGCATACCACCAACTATCATATACTGTCTGAACAGATCCATCGCCTTTCGGTGCAGTGCCTGTCCGAGCGGCAATTTCTTATCAAAGCAGTTCCGTATAAGAGGATACATCGTTTCGTCGCCAACAGCCCAAAGGAATTCTTCGAAGTCCATCGGATACATGTTCAACGGTTCTTCTTCAGAAGGAATGAGTATGTTTTCGACATTCTTGCGGATCGAGATCAGAGAACCGGTTTCGACATAATCGTATCTTCCGTCTGCTACAAGGTACTTTATTGCACTGCGCGCTCTCGGGAAGAGCTGTACCTCATCAAGTATTATCAGCGATTCACGCTTGTACAGCTTGGTGTTATAGTAAGTGGAGAGCTTAAGAAAGAATGTATCCATATCGGATAAGTCATGTATAAAGATGTCCTTGACCTGCTCGTCTGCAAGGTTAAAGTCGATCAGAATATAACTTTTATACTCTTTCTTTGCAAACTCTTCAACAACATAGCTTTTACCTACACGTCTTGCGCCCTGTACGAGCAAAGCGCTTTCTCCGTTTTCAGTATCTTTCCATTGTTTGAGCTTGTCATAGATCTTTCTTTTCATTGTGCACCACCTCGATAGTTATGTGTTTTTGTTAGTATAACACAAATCCAGATTTTTATCAAGGTCAAAACTACACAAATCACGATTTTTATTTTGCATAATAATACACAAATCAAGATTTTTGCTTTGCCGTGTCTACTTTTATTATAGCAACATTGTCGCCGAGCGAGTCTGCGTTGCGATCATTATATGTTTTGACCAATCGCTCCAGCCACTCAACGGTAAAAGACTGCGACTTGCTGGCTGCGGTAAAGTTTGTATTTTTCTTAGGGGCATTCTGCATTTTGCTATCCTTATTGTAGTATCAGTTTGTTTCTGACCATGAACTTTGAGTTCATGGTTGCAAAGCCCGCAGGAACGGGCTTTTCTTTGTTTTTGCAGTGGTTTTTTTATATATTTTTATCAGTTTTTCAGCACAAAACGCTCGGAAGCAGCGTGTTTTCGGCGTTTTGGAGCATGAACTCAAAATTCATGGTCAACGACTTTGGAGTCTGCTATAATATAAACAAAGAAGCAAACTAACCGATAAAACACAGGAGGTTATAATTATGATGTTTCAAATCCGGCTGTATGCCGCATACGACAGCGATCTTATCAGCATTGCATTTGGCGGGGTGTTTGATGCGACAAAAGTCTTTCGTTCAGCGATAGATGCTTTTGTCCGCAAAGAGCCACCGACATTTACAACGATACCTGCACACGCAAAGCTATGCGGGCTGCCTGCTGATGCAGGATCAAAGAGGATCTTGCTCGACTTTAAAGACAAAGACGAGGAAGATGTTATAAACTACATAACAATTATTCCTGAGGGCTCACGCAATGAGGTGCTCAAACATATCATCAGGCGTATGATCAGCAACGATTATTATTACTCTCTGTTTAACTTTGATGATTATTTTTCACCTTCTGTGTCGCCCGAGTGCAGCACAAAGATTAGGGACTCTCTTGATGAACTTGAGCGCAGTGTTAAGCAGCAGATCGATGAGATGCGTGGAATGCTCACCCACGAGCAGGCAAATGAAAAACACATTGAGTTTTTTGATGATGATGAAGCCATTCTGTAAGGAGGATATCATGACAGCAAAAAGTGAAAAAGCCGCCCCGCTGCAAAAACTGATATGGGCGAAAATACGGTATTATCAGTCTGTTATGGACATCAGCGATACACAGCTTGCAGATTATCTTTGCGTATGCACCAAGACGCTTCGCACATACGAGAAAAATGCAGATAATCTGACCATCGGGCAAATAGAGTCGCTGCTTGTCCACACGGGGCTTTCGATCATGGATATTATACCGAACAATATTGAGCAATAGGGGCTTTACAATCAGGCAGGATTGTGCTAAAATTTATATGTCCGAATTACATCCTGCCTGATTGTATTTTTGATCTAATGAAAGGATGTAATCACTATGAAAAAGAACAAAAAAAGAATGCCCGGACAGCTCAGCTCGGGCAAATTCAGAAAACAGCTGTTTATTGGTTACGATAACAACGGTAAAAGAATAGTAAAGTCATTTTTAGCTAAAACTATGTGGGAGGCAGAGAAGATGGCTGCCGATTATAAGGCGAGACATGGCGTAGGTATTGATCCTGATGAGCTGACGGTAGCTGCGGCGCTGGAGAAATACATAAATTCCCGCAAAGACATAATCGCTCCTTCGACTCTCAACGGTTATAACATAATCCTGAACAACAGACTCCAGTCGATCATGCTGACAAAGATATCCGAGCTGAAGATACTGGACGTTCAGGCTGCGGTCAATGCCGATTACAGAGACAAGGGCAGTTCAAGAAAGACGCTTAAATCCGCATTAAGCCTTATAAACAGTGCTCTGGTTGCACAGGGCTATGACTATCATCTCTGCAAAAGGATCACGATCCCTGCAGCAAAAGCGGTGAAAAAAGAACTTCCGTCAGCGAGAGAAGTAATAAACGCTATCAAGGGTACCGAGTTTGAACTGCCTTGCCTGCTGGCAATGTGGCTCTCGCTCAGAGTGTCAGAGGTAAGAGGTCTGAAATACAGCGACATATCAAAGGATCACTCTCATATCACTGTCTGCCGCACTCGTGTATATCTTGGCGTTGAGAAAGACGAAAAGCGTGATGTTACCAAAAACGAGGGAAGTAACCGCACGATCAGCCTGCCTCCGTATCTTTACATCAGATGACTACATAGTTGATAGGAGCTATAATCAGGTTTCGCAGAACTTCCACAGGTACATGGCAAGAAACGGCATCGTTATAACATTTCATCAGCTCCGTCATCTGTTCGCTACATCAGCTAATGATCTGGGTGTTGCCGATGAGTATATCCAGAAGCTTGGCGGCTGGGCATCAAATAATATACTCAAGCAAGTATATACGCACACTACAAAGCCCCTTGAGGACAGATATCAGCAGATGATCGACGATTACTTTCTCGGAATACTGCATGATAAAGATGCTGAAAACAACGGTAATACGGTAGAAAACGGCTGAAAATATCGTGTGATTTTTTTAAGCGGCGAGCGAAAGTTCGGCGTCGCTCAAATCACGTAGATGCGTCGTTTCAGACACATTTTTTCGTGTGATTTTACGTTTTGCAAAATGTGTGATTTTCGTGTGATCTTCATGGAAATCGAAAGGAATATTTGGAAAATGAGCATTCAAAACAGGACTTGAGTTTCCACGTAAATCACCCGCAAACCGCGTAAAATCGAGGTTTGGGCAAAGAAAAACCCAAGTTCTCGGCGTTTCAAGAACTTGGGAAATCTTGGAATTTTGGCGGAGAAGGAGGGATTCGAACCCTCGATGAGCTATCAACCCATACACGAGTTCCAGTCGTGCGCCATAAACCGGGCTAGGCGACTTCTCCACGATTTATTTCTGCTGCAACTATTACAGCTTTAACATTATACCACAAACAAAAGTGCTTGTCAATAGCGGCAAGCACTTTTTTTGCGATTTTCGTTCAATTCTGCTTTCTGACCACGCCGTACTCGTCATCGAGACGGAAGTACGGGCAGGCATAATTAGGCTCGTTGAGAAACCTGTAATACTCGTCTTCGTCGAGGTCGACAAGGCAGACATACTGCTCGTAATCCTCGTCATAGGCGAAATTCACGCAGGTATCACAGCTGCCCTGCACACGCTTTTTCGCGCCGTTTTTACTGTTCATAAGCGCTCCTTTGAGGCGGATCAGATAAGTATCTCGCCGATTTTTTCAAGGCAGTCGACCAACGTTTTTGCGTCCTCATCGCTCAACTCACTAAGCCTTTGAAGGATACGCTGTGCAGCCGTTGCCTGCGCACCTTTTATCAGGTCTATGCCCTTTTGCGTAAGGCTTATCTCGATAGAACGGCGATTGGTCTGATTCTTCACTCTGTTCACGAAGCCGCTTTTTACAAGCTGACCTACTGCTCTTGTAGCCTGCTCGTTAGAGGTACAGATCTGCTCTGAAAGCTCGGTGAGTGACAGCTTTTTATGCAGCCACAGTGTCATAAGGATAAGCTGCTGTGTTTTGGTGAACCTGAACTCATCTCTGTCGAAAAGTCCGCAGATATTTCTTCGGTACACAGGATACAGCTCTATGAGCTTGATAAGACTTTTCTGCTTGTCATTAAAAGTATTGATAATATCATCTCCATATCCTCATATTCTCAATGATCTCACCATTATCCCATTATTTAGTATTATATATCTTTTTCGACATTTTGTCAACCTTTTACAGAACATATAGTCTACGGCTGCTGTGAGGTATCGTTATCAGTCTGCGTTTCATCTGCTGTTTTGCGCGTACTACGCACCTTTATCAGCACGAGCACGCCGAGCATGACCAGCGCCGAGCTGCCCAGCACGATAAAGACATTATGCACAACGCCTGCGAGGACATACCCTGCGGCGCACACTCCTGCGACTGTCATAGCGTACGGAAGCTGCGTAGAAACGTGGTTTACATGGTCGCACTGTGCGCCTGTCGATGCCATGATGGTCGTATCGGAGATGGGCGAACAATGGTCGCCGCAGACTGCACCTGCAAGGCAGGCGGAGATACAGATTATTACCATTGACGGTATCTGTCCCGAGGTGGTGACAGATGCAAGCTCGCCCTTGAAAACCTCGGTGACTATGGGGATAAGTATACCGAAAGTGCCCCACGATGTACCTGTGGCAAACGAAAGACCGAGAGCGACGACAAAGAGTATCGCGGGGAGCAGCACCTTAACGGCGGTCGCGCTCTTTACGAGGTCTGAAACGAAAGCGCCTGCCTCAAGGCTTGATGTGATGGTTTTGAGCGTCCAGGCAAATGTGAGGATAAGTATTGCGGGGACCATCTGCTTAAAGCCCGCAGGTACGCTGTCCATACACTCGCTGAAAGTAAGCACGCGCCTGAGCAGAAAATAGATAACGATGACAAGCAGCGCGCCCAGTGAACCAAGTGCGAGTCCGTAACAGGCATCGCAGTTGGCAAAGGCATTGACAAAGCTCTCGCCGCTGAAAAATCCGCCTGTATAGAGCATTCCCAGGACGCACATAACGATAAGGATAGCCACAGGCAGCAGCAGGTCGATAACTTTGCCCTTTGAATGCTTCGGCTGGGCATCCTCGGGATAGACTGTGCTTTTTGTTGTGAAAAGGTCACCTTTTTTAGCATTATCCTCGTGGCGCTTCATAGGGCCGTAATCGGTATCGCTCAATGCGATGAACACGACCATCATCAGCGTAAGCAGCGCGTAGAGGTTATAGGGAATGGTCCTGATAAAAAGCTGTATGCCGTTTACGTCCTTGACGGTTCCGCTGACTGCGGCTGCCCATGACGAGATAGGTGCTATGATGCACACGGGCGCGGCGGTCGAGTCAATAAGATAGGCAAGCTTTGCCCGAGAGACCTTATGCTTATCGGTAACGGGACGCATTACCGAGCCGACGGTAAGGCAGTTGAAGTAGTCATCAACAAAGATGAGCACGCCAAGCACGAAGGTAGAAATGCTCGCACCTGCGCGCGTTTTGATATGCTTTGCCGCCCAATCGCCGTAGGCACGGCTGCCGCCTGCTTTATTCATAAGCACGACGATAATGCCAAGTATAACGAGGAACACGAGTATGCCCATATTGCTTTTATCTGAAAGGTTGGCGATTATGCCGTCCCTGACGACAGTATTGAACATACCTGCAAAGCCCGATGATGACGATGCTGCAAAGACGATACCGCCTGTGAGGATACCGATAAACAGCGATGAATAGACCTCCTTGGTGATAAGCGCAAGACCTATCGCGACAATAGGCGGCAGCAGCGACCACATCGAGCCGACCGCGTCGGAGATCGGTGACTGTATAAAGCAGCCAATGACATACGCAAGTATGAACACGGCAAAGATTATTTTGCTGATATGCTTTTTCAAAATAAAGCTCCCCCTTCAGCTGAATAAAGTTGTACAAAAAGTATATCACAAATCAACAATAATTACAACGATTTTATGAATATTTGTGCTCTTTTCGACAAAATATACAAATTCACAAACGATTTATGACAACATCACACAAACAAAAAAAGTCCCGCGCGGGCAGGACTTTTGTGAAGCATCTATTCAAGCTCTTTGCAGCGGTAACGTGTTTTGCCCTTGGTGGCTTTGCCGTACTCTATCGCCTGCTTGGGACAGTAGGCGATGCACGCCATACACTGTGTACAGTTGTTATCCCACCGCGGCTTGCCGTCTTGCATAGTGATATTGCCCATTACGCACTTTTGCGCGCAGATGCCGCAGCCTATGCACTCGTCTGTGGCATAGAACTTTTTCGCGCTGACGGCTGCTTTATAGAAAAGCGGATTGGACAGGTCGCTTTGCAGGAAGCTGAGGAAGCTGTATTTTTGCTTTTCAAACGCTTTGCCGCTTTTTATAACCTGTGCTGCCTTTTCTATCTCCGGGACTGCTTTTTCGATTATTCTTTCAGCCTCGTCACTTTCGGGTGCTTTGAACATCGTGATAAGGTTCTCGGGCATTACGATGCCTTTCAAGCCCTTGAACCTCAGTCCCTTTTCCTTGCAAAGCGAAAGCGCGCCGCTTGCTGCGCCGCCCACCGAGCCGCCGCAGGTCAGCACAAAATAGGCGTTTTTATTGCCCGAAAGGCTGCTCTGACGCACAAAGCTCTTGAATACCTTTGGTATCTGCCACGCATATGTTGGGGTGACGAACACCCACGGCTTTTGCGACTCGAGCTGTGCTATCTGCTTGTTTCTGATGTACTGCGCGCTGTCGATGACATTATCGCCGATACTGCGGGCGATATATCTTGCGCAATATTCGCTGTTGCCTGTTCCGCTGAAAAACACTACCATAAGTAATGCACCCTCCCTGCTATGTCTGTGTATGGGCAGCCTGCTGCTGTGTCTGCTCCTTCTGTTCGCCCTGCTCGTCATCTGTACGTCTGCTGCCGTGTGAATGTCTGTAAAGCAGCTTGAGGACTATCGGTGTTGTCACGGAGGAAACGATTATCAGAAGTATCACCGATGCGAAATACTTTGCATCGAGCATTCCGACTGAAAGCCCCTTTTGTGCGACGATAAGTGCGACCTCGCCGCGCGTCATCATTCCCACGCCGACTTTAAGGCTCTCGTTGAAATTGTAGCCCATAAGCTTTGCGGTTAGTCCGCAGCCTATGACCTTGGTGATAAGTCCGACTGCGACAAAGCACAGCGAGAAGATCAGCAGCGAGCTTGTAAAGCCGTCAAACTGCGTTTTAAGACCGATGCTTGCAAAGAACACGGGGCCGAATATCATATACGAATTTATATCTATCTTCCGCGCGATATACTCCGAATCGTTGAGGTTGCAAAGGATAAGCCCTGCAACGTACGCGCCTGTGATATCGGCGATACCGAAGAACTCCTCTGCGGCGAAGGCAAAGAACATACAAAGTGCAAAGCCGAGTATCGGCACCCTGCGCTGATGCGGGTGGCGCTTGTCGATGAACTTGAAAATGTAGTACATAAGTATGCCCACGCATATGCTGCAAGCAAAGAAAAGCAGCACGTTGCGCACTACTATCATCGGCTTTGATTCGGGATTTTTAAATCCGATAACGAACGTCAGCACGATGATGCCGATAACGTCGTCGATGATCGCGGCGCTTGTGATGAGCGTTCCGACGTGTTCCTTTATATGCCCCAGCTCCTTGAGCGTCTGGACGGTGATGCCGACCGATGTTGCGGTAAGTATGGTACCGATGAATACTGCTTTGTAAAATCCCTCGCTGCCGACTGCTTCAAATCCGTAAAAGCAGCTGTACAGCAGCGTACCGCCGCAAAGGGGTACGAGCACTCCGACAAGGGCTATCATAAGCGCTTTGGGACCTGTTTTTATAAGCTCGCGCAGATTCGTTTCAAGACCTGCGCTGAACATTATCATAATAACGCCTATCTCCGCGATGAGCGAAAGATAATCCGACTGCTTTACAAAACCGAAAACGCACGGACCTATCAGAAGTCCCGCGATTATTTCTCCAACGACCTGCGGCGCTTTGAGTTTTTGCGCAACAAGACCGAAGACCTTTGCCGAAACGATTATGATGGCAAGGTCTCTGAAAAATGCTATCCTATCCAACTCGAACTGACCTTCTATTCTCTTATAAACTCTTTATCATTTTGATTTTCCTCTGCCTGCGTATACTTTTCAACACGCATATGCAGATCATACTTTTCACGCAGCTGCGCGATAGTGTTCATCATCGCGGATGCGTGGTGTCTGTCTATTGCAGCCTGATCCTCCCAACTGTCTATAAGCAGTACCGTTTCGCTGTCGTTAATCGGCACAAAATACTCGTAGCGCAAATTTCCCTGCTCGGCGCGTATCTTCTGCGCTGTGCCGCTTTGCTCCATTTCCTGTGCAAAGGCTCTTGCGCTGCCGTTTTTGCCTGTATAGTATATGTTTACGGTTATGCTCATATTTTACCGCCGCCTTTCACAAATTACGGCTCAATGCGGTGCAAAGAGCCGAATGGTAAGTTTAGTCCCCGCCGTACTCGGCGATATACGGAAGTGTTCTGTAATACTCCGCAGCGTCAAGTCCGTAGCCGATAACAAAGTGATCGGGGATAACGAACAGGGACATATCCGCTTTCATCTCAACAACTCGTCTGTCAGGCTTATCAAGCAGCGTGACAACGTGCAGCGACAGCGGGTTTCTGCCTTTGAGTATCTCCACCAGCTTTTTGAGTGTTCTGCCCGTATCAATGATATCCTCGGCGATAACAACGTGGTAATTGCTCACGTCGTGGTCAAGGTCCATAACGATATTGACCGTACCCGATGAGGAGGTGCCCTCAAAATAGCTCTTTACGCACATAAAGGCGATCTCGCAGGGGACGGTTATCTCGCGGCTGAGATCAGCCATGAACACATATGCGCCTTTGAGCACGCTGACAAGCAGTATCGGTCTGCCGTCATAGATGGAGTCGATGAACCTGCCTGCTTTTTTTACAGCCTGCTTTATCTCCTCCTGCGTGATGAGGACACGCTTTATTCCCTTTTGGTACTGCTCGATACTTTTCATTGGCTCTCTCCTATCAGGCTGCGTTTGCCGCGTTTGCCCTGAACAATGTTCTTATCAGCTTGCCGCTTTGTGTGAGCTGGCTCTCGCCTGCGCTTATATTTGAAAGATTTGTACCCGTTCTGAACGCTGATGCAGTTTCTGCCTTGCCGCAGGCTGACCAGTTGAACCAGCCGACTTTAAGCTTTGAAAGCAGGCTGTACCACTGTCTTGTCTGGCTCTCGTTGAAGCCGCCGTTGCCGCTTGCATCGCAGGTACCGAACTCGGTAACGAGCACGGGCAGGCCGCTGTTGTAGCACTGCTGCAATCTCTGGCGCAGCCAATCGGTATGGGTATTGGCATAGAAATGCAGAGTATAGGCGCAATTGCTGTCTGAAAGCTTATTGCCCACTACCTGGTGGATATCCTGGCTCCAGGTGCCTGTACCGCAGATAACGAGGTTGTTTGCTCCTGTTTTTCTTATTGCGCTGACGACTGCCTGGCAGTAGGGCTTGATGTTTGATGCCCAGTTCACGCCGCCGTTAGGCTCGTTGCAAAGCTCGAAGATGACGTTGCTCTGGTTTTTGTATCTGTTCGCCATTTCGGTAAAGAATGCTATCGCTTCGCTCTGGTGCCTCTGCGGATTGCCGTCATTGAGGATATGCCAGTCGATGATAACGTACATACCGAGGTTAGTTGCCTGTGCTACGCCGCTTATGACCTTCTGCTTTGCCTGTGCGGCAAAGCCTGAGCCTGTGGTGTAGCCTCCCCACTCCTCTGTGTACATAGCGATCCTCACCGCGTTGCACTTCCAGTCATCACGCAGGACTTTGAGCGAATTAGCCGAGAGGATGTTTGAAAAATCCTCCCACATAATGCCGTGGGTGGACATACCCTGGAGCATGAACACCTGTCCTTTGCTGTCAACGATATGATTGCCGCTGATATGCAGCGCACCGTGTCTTTGCACAGGTGTTCCCGAGGGGGCGGGAGTTGGCTTGGGCGCTGCTGTGGCGGCTTTGGTGGTCGCCTTTGGAGCAGCGGTGGTCTGCCTTGGTGCAGCTGCGGTCGTCTGCTGCTTTGCAGTGGTCGCTGCCGGTGCTGCTGTGGTATTCTCGCTCTGCTTGTGCGAGCTGTCGGAGCTGCTTTGCGATGAACTGTCGGAGCTGCTCTGCGAGCTGTCCTCCTGCGGCTTGGTATTGCCGCTGGGATCGGGAACGTCATAGTCCCACGGGATAACATCGGGTACGTCTGCGCCCGAGGTGCTGTCATCGCCCTCATCGGCGCTGTCAGAGCTGTCTGCATCGGACGAGGACTCGGTTTGCGACTGTGACGAGCTTTCGGTCTTTTTGCTGTCACTGCTCGATGAATCGCTCTCGGAACAGCCTGCAAGCAGCATTGTCATCGCTGCGAGCAATGCAAGTATTCTGGTAGATATTTTTTTCATATAAGGACATACTCCCTTATTATAGTATTGTTCTTAATATACCACTTGTTTGTTTACGTTTTATGACATAATTTGCGGAAATTATTAAAATAATTTATTCACACAATATACTTGATGAATACGCGGTTTTGTGCTATCATTCATATTTGGTAAAAACGAATGCGGAGGGAAGATATGCAGGGCAGGACTCAGGCAAAGGGTGCGCTTTTGCTTTTGCTCACGGCGCTGATATGGGGCGCGGCGTTCACCGCACAGAGCAAGGGTATGCAGAGCGTACAGGCTTTCACATTTAACGCGGTGCGTATGACGATGGGTGCGGCGGTGCTTGCGCCGTTCATACTGGTGCGCGGCAGGCTTTCGGCAAAAAAGCTGACTGCGGCGCAGCTTGCAGAAAAGAAGATATCGGACAGAAAGGCGCTTTGGCAGGGGGCGCTGCTTGGTGTGGTATTCTTTGCGGCGAGCAACATTCAGCAGCACGCATTTTTATACACGCAGTCTGGCAAGATAGCGTTCATCACGGCGCTGTACATATTCTTTGTGCCGATATTCAGTCTTTTTATAAAAAAGCGCACGCCGCTGATGACGTGGCTGTGCGTGATACTGGGATTTGCGGGGCTGTATTTTCTTTGCGTTGACCCAAAGGACATGGGCGGGCTGAACAGGGGCGATCTGCTTGCGATAGGCTGTGCGGCGGTATTTGCCCTGCACATACTGCTGATAGAAAAGTTCACGGCAGGCTCTGACGGGCTGCGGCTTTCTGCGATGCAGTTCCTTGTGGGCGGGACGCTTTCGGGGATAGCGATGTTCATATTTGAAGAGCCGAGCATCAACGGCATTTTCGATGCAGCCGTTCCGCTTTTGTACGCGGGTGTGATGAGCTGCGGTGTGGCTTACACCTTGCAGATAATCGGGCAGAAGTACACCGAGGCAACTGTTGCATCTTTGCTTTTGTGCATGGAGTCGGTATTCGGGGTGCTTTGTGCGGCGGTCATTCTCGGTGAACGGCTTACGGTGCGTGAGATCATCGGCTGCGCGATAATGTTTACGGCGATAATTCTTTCGCAGTTTTCACAGAAGTTCACCAAGGCAGAAGAAAACAAAAAGACGGCATAAAGCCGTCTTTTCTTATTATGTGCGATCAACCGCCCAATCTTATCATTTCGTCAATGCAGACCTTTGCTTTTGCTATCTGCTCATGAGTCATTTCTATCTCAAACGCTTTGCCGCTGTCCTCGCCGATGCCCTCACAGGTCTTGTAAACGTCCATAAGGGTGGTTATCTTCATATTCGGGCAGATAAGGTCTTTGGACAGCACATAGAACTCCTTGTCGGGATAGCGGTACTGTAAATGCTCGGCGATGGATATTTCGGTGCCGATGATAAATTCCTTTGCGTCCGATTTAGCGGCGAAATCCATTATTCCGCTTGTTGAGCCTGCGTAGTCAGCCTGCTCGGTGACCTCGGGTCTGCACTCGGGGTGAACGAGCAC
>CADAEJ010000004.1:34386-128196 GCA_902786965.1 uncultured Ruminococcus sp.
TTTGTGACCCTTGCGTGAGTCGGGCAGCCGCCCTGCAAGAGCTTTATATCCTTATCGGGACAAGCCTTTTGCACGAAAGAACCGAGGTTGCAGTCGGGAATGAAAAGTATCTTTTTCGCATCCATATTCTTGACTATCTTCACCGCAGAGGACGAGGTAACGCAAACGTCGCAGACCTCTTTGAGCGCGGCGGTGGTATTTATGTAGCAAACGACCTTCCTGTCAGGCTCTTTTGCCTTTATCGCGCTTATCATTTCAGCGTCCATCTGCTCTGCCATAGGACAGCCTGCCTGACGGTTTGCAAGGTAGACGTGCTTATCGGGCGAGAGCATTTTTGCGGTTTCAGCCATAAAATGCACGCCGCACATAATGATATTCTTATTATTCACCTTTGCGGCTTGGACAGACAGTTTATACGAATCGCCCGTTATATCGGCGATCTCGACTATCTCCTTCGCCTGATAGCTATGCGCGAGTATGCAGATGTCCTTTTCCTGTTTAAGCTCGATTATCCTGCGCTGAATATCTCTTATCATGATCCTGTCCTCGCTGACTCGTTATTTTTGTTGTAGATGAGCATAAGTCCCTTTAAGAGCAGATCCTCGTCAAGTGTGATCTGCGTTTTGCAAAGCGGCACGACAACAGGTGCAAGTCCGCCTGTTGCAACGACCGTGCAATCTCTGCCTATCTCCTGCTTTATCCTGTCGCAGATGCCGTCGATAGAGCCTGCGCTGCCGTAGAGGATACCGCCCTTTATGCAATCGACCGTATTGGTGCCGATAAGCTTTTTGGGCTCTTCAAGGGCTATCCTTGGCAGCTGTGAGGTGCGGCTTATCAGCGAATCGTGCGATATCATGATGCCCGGCATTATCATTCCGCCGAGGTAGTTTTTGCCCTCGTCAATGACCGATAGCGTGGTGGCTGTGCCCATATCAATGATTATCATAGGCGCTTTATACTCGTTTATGCCCGCTACTGCATCAACAACGAGGTCGCTGCCCAGCTGTGCGGGGTTATCTATTTTTATCGAAAGACCTGTTTTCATACCAGGTCCCACGACCTTGCACCTGACTCTTGCATACTTTTCTACCGCCGCTTTGACGGTGTTTGTTATAGTAGGCACGACCGACGAGATTATCGCCCCGTCTATCTGCGTGCTGTCATATCCGTTCATTTCAACGGCGGTACGCAGCGTGACCGCATATTCAAGGTCGGTCGCTGTGAGGCTGGTGGATACCCTCTCTCTGAAAAGTATCCTGCCTTCATCGCAGCAGCCAAGAACTATGTTTGTATTTCCGATATCAACTGCAAGTATCATACTCTATCTCCTGTCAGGCGGTTTTGCCTTTGATTATCCCTGCCTTTGTAAGCCCTATTGCCACCGCAGAGCCTACGATGGTCGCAACTATCATCTCTACAACTGCGTTGAAGCCCACAAAGGTTATTATGAACCAGATGACGTTCTTGCTGCCCATTTTCTCCTCCATATAGCCTGTATTGCCAAAGAGGAGCACGAGCGCGGTCATAAACAGTGCGGTGTTTGAAAAGGCGGTCATAAAGCCTGCTACTGCGCCGCCTACGCCGTTATTTGAGAGCTTTCTTGCTGCCCTGAACGAATAGCCTGCGATGATGCCCACAAGCACTCTTGGCAGAAATCTCTGCACGAATGCGAAGAATGGATTGATGTCAAACAGCGCTGCGCCCATTGCGCTGGGGACGCCGATGTTGATACACTGCAAAAAGCTGAAAAGTCCGAACACTCCGCCGATTATGCCGCCGCCGAGCGGTCCGCAGGTGATGCCCGCAACTGCCACGGGGATAACGTTGAGCGTTATTACCAGCGGTCCTACGGGGATAGAGCCGATAGGCGTGAACGAGAAGATCATTACCAGTGCGGTCATAAGGCCAAGCACTACCAGCTGACGAACGTTGAATGGTTTCTTTACATTTGTTTTCATAACGAAAACCTCCTTAATGTTATTATTCCTGCGGTGCAGGATACAATACAGCGCACGTTCCCGATCATTTCCCTGCGCGGTATGCAAAGTCAGACTTGACGGGGTCAATATCTGCTTTAGCGCGCTTTTTCGGGCTTTTTCGGCAAAATGCGCGGAGTTTTCCCAAAACTCCGAAAACATTATAGCACACTTTTTTGAAAAAAGCTATATCTTTTTAGGAAAAACTATGTTATAATATAAACCAAGACGAAAAAATCCCTATGATTTGGAGGAATTTCACAATGCTTAACGGAAAAACAGTCGTTCTTGCGGTAACAGGCTCTATTGCGGCATACAAGATGGCAAATGTCGCGAATATGCTCAAAAAGCTCGGTGCTGACGTTCATGTGCTTATGACGCAAAACGCCACACAGTTTATAAATCCCATAACCTTTGAAACGCTCACGCAGCACAAGTGTCTTATCGACACGTTTGACCGCAATTTCCAGTACAGCGTTGAGCATGTTGCGCTTGCAAAGGCGGCGGACATCGTACTTATCGCGCCTGCTTCTGCAAACGTCATCGGAAAGATAGCTCACGGTATCGCTGACGATATGCTCACGACTACGGTTATGGCCTGCCCGTGCAAAAAGCTTATCGCCCCTGCGATGAACCACAATATGCTGCACAATCCCATTGTTGAGGACAACATTAAAAAGCTTGCGGCATACGGCTACGGCATAATAAATGCGGACAGGGGCATGCTCGCAAACGGCGATATCGGTGACGGGCGGCTTCCCGAGGAAAATGTGCTGGTGGAGCATATCCTCAAAGAGATAGCTTTTGAAAAAGACCTTGAGGGCAAAAAAATACTCGTTACAGCAGGTGCAACGAGAGAGCCTATCGACCCTGTGAGGTTTATAACAAATCACTCCAGCGGAAAAATGGGCATAGCGCTCGCAAGGGCGGCTATGCAGCGCGGCGCGCAGGTCACGCTGGTATGCGCTCACTGCGATGTGGAGATGCCGATGTTCGTTGATGTGGTCAGCGTGCAGACCGCGCAGGAGATGTTTGATGCGGTCACGCAGCGCTCGGACGAGCAGGACATCATCATCAAGGCGGCGGCTGTTGCAGACTACACGCCTGCGGTCACGGCTGACAGCAAGCTGAAAAAGTCCGACGGCGATATGAAGATAGAGCTTATGCGCACAAAGGATATACTCAAAACTCTCGGTGAGGACAAGCGCGAGGGACAGATCATCTGCGGATTTTCGATGGAAACGGACAACGTGCTTGAAAACTCGCGCGCAAAGCTTGAAAAGAAAAACTGCGATATGATCTGTGCAAACTCGCTGCGCACGCAGGGTGCGGGCTTCGGCACGGACACCAATGTTATAACGATGATAACAAGGGACGGCTGCGAGGAGCTTGAGCTGATGAGCAAGCAGGATGCGGCTCACAAGATACTTGACAAGCTCAAAACGCTGTGATCAGCGCTTTTTGGAGGTATACATCCTCATCACCGCAAGGGCGGTGAGCAGCGCAGGCAGAACGGTGAACAGATCCTTGAAGGCTGAATAGAGCGTCTGGTTATCTATAAGATGCACCTGACCTGTAAGCACGCCCTTTGAGGTCTGTATGCGCACCGACTGCACCTCGCCTGTGGGCTTTATTATCGCGGATATGCCGCAGTTGCCCGAACGCAGCAGGTACCTGCCGTTTTCTGCGGCACGCATTATACTGTGGCGAAAGTGCATCGAGCGTGCATAGCTGCCGCCGAACCAGCTGTCATTGCTGCACACGCACAAGATCTGTGCGCCCTGCGCGGCTTGCTTTCTGACGATCTCGGGGTAGACGGATTCGATACAGATAACGCAGCCGATACTGCCAAGGGCGGTATCAAGCGGTCTGGTGTTGGTTTCATCGCTGCACTCGCACAAGGTAGATGCACCGAACAAAAACGCAAGCGGTATCTTTTCGCCGAAGGGCACAAGCACCTGCTTGAAGTACGGCTCGCTGACGTTGCCGCTGCTGTCTACCGCATACAAGGCGTTGTACTCATCATCGCCGCGGCGGTAAAAGCAGCCGTTGATGACCGTTGCGCCGCACCCTCTGGCAAGTGACGAAACGAGCCTGAACTCGTCGGCATTTTCATCATAGCCCATTGGCACGGCGGTTTCGGGCAGCACGACTATATCGGCGCTCGTTATCTCTGCTGCGGTGATTATTCTTTTGTATGAACGGGCGCAGTCCCACGCGGAGCAGCTTTGCTTTTTGCTTCCCTCGACCTCGTCCTGCGCGACTGCTGCGGTTATCTGCGGCGAGCTTTCGCAGATGCGTTCAAAGCGCGACATCGAAAAGTATCCGTAGCCTACCCACGCGGCGAGGACTGCGGCAAGGCTGACAAGTGCGGGCAGACGCTTTTTGCACTTAAAGGCAAGTGCGGCAAGTCCGCTGACGCAAAGCACAAGCACGGTCACGGCGCGGCAGCCGATAAGGTTGGCAGGCTGCAAAAGCAGCGGCTTTGATGTGACGCTCAGCCACACGGCAGACCACGGGAACGAAAGCAGAGGTATGTTTTCCTGCAGCCACTCACCGCCTGCGACAAGCAGCGCAAGGGTCACGACATCGTACAGCTTATCACGGCGCAGGTATGTGAAAAGGCACACGGGCGCAAGCATCACAAGGCACTCCCACACGGTCAGTGCAGCGACGGCAGCAAGCAATAGCAGCAGCGAAAGCGCTCTGTTCATATTTATCTGTCGGTGCAGCGTCAGCAAAAAGGCAAGCTGATAAAAATAATAGGGCACAAAAAAGCAGGCAAAGCTTTTGACAAATCCGCGGCGGCTGCGGTACCTGCAAAGCGCGTACATTATCGGAGCAAAGCTGAAAAGCGCCACAAGCGGCAACTCAAAGGTCGATTGCAAAAGGGCGCACCAAAGGCCTGTCAGCGAAAGCAGAAGATATTTATTATTGAGCTTGATAACGATCTTTCTTATAGTATCCATACCATAAGTTTGCCCTGACGGGCAGCATTTAATCACTACACACAAAGGAGATGACACGCGTGAAGATACAAATCCCCCAATACGCACAGACCGCTATAAAGGCGCTTCACGCACACGGGTATAAGGCATATATCGTCGGCGGCTGTGTGAGAGACGCGCTGCTTGGCAAGGTGCCTGATGATTACGACATCTGCACCGACTGCACGCCGAGCGAAATGAAAAAAGTCTTTGCAGACTTTACGACCATTGAAACAGGAATAAAGCATGGCACGCTCACGGTGCTTATCGACCGCGTGCCTGTTGAGATAACGACCTTCCGCAGCGACGGGACATACAGCGATCACCGCAAGCCCGACAGCGTGAGATTTGAAAAGGATCTGGGCGAGGACTTGAAGCGCAGGGACTTTACCGTGAACGCGCTTTGCTACAACGACAGCGAGGGCATAGTGGATATGTTCGGCGGGATAGGCGACATTGACGGCAGGATAATACGCTGCGTGGGCAGACCGCAGGAGAGGTTTGACGAGGACGCGCTGCGCATTCTGCGCGCTATGCGCTTTTCATCGGTGCTTGGATTTGAGATAGAAAGTGCGACTGCGGCGGCTATACACGAGCAAAAGGAGCTTTTGCGCAAGATATCTGCGGAGAGGATAGCGAGCGAGCTGAAAAAGCTGCTCTGCGGGCAGGACGCTGCACGGATACTGCTTGATTACCGCGATGTTATGGCGGTAGTTATCCCGCAGCTTGAGCCCTGCTTTGACCTTGCACAGAACAATCCGCACCACTGCTATGACGTTTACACGCACATATGCAAAAGCGTGCAGAACATTCAGCCCGACTGGGTGCTGCGCTTTGTTATGCTTTTGCACGACATCGGCAAGCCGCTTGTGCACACAAGGGACGAAAACGGCACGGATCATTTCAAGACGCACCCGATAAAGAGCGCACAGATCGCTCACGAGGTCACAGCGGCACTGAAGCTTGACAACAAGTCCCGCAGCAGGATACACGCACTTGTGCTTGAACACGACAACAGGATATCATCGGCAAAAAAGTCGGTAAGAAGATTTCTGTCAAAGTATGATGCGGATTTTTTTGCAGACTATATGAAGGTAAGGCGCGCGGACACGCTCGCGCAGTCGGAGTACAAGCGCGATGAAAAGCTCAGGGTGCTTGACGAGATCGAGCAGACGGCGAACGAGATCATCGCGCAGGAGCCTTGCCTGCACATAAGCGATCTTGCGGCAGACGGCGGTGACATTATGGCTCTGGGCTTGCGCGGAAAGCAGATCGGCGAGGCGCTGAGGTTCCTGCTTGAAGGCGTTGTTGACGAAAAAGTACAAAACGACAAGCAAAGTCTTATTGCTTATCTGAAGGAGAATTTTAATGAATAAGACGGCAAGGCTGATAGCTGCATTTTTACCGATGATAGCGGTATGTGCGGTAATATTCTGGTTTTCGTCGAACGCTGCGGAGGACTCGTCAAAGCAAAGCTCGGCGGTGGTGGACATCGTCAAAAAGGATATGTTCCCCGAGCTGAACGAGCTGGACACAGAACGCGACACACAGATCGTTGAAGATGTGATCTCGCATATTGTGCGCAAGACGGCGCATTTCTCGATATACACTCTGCTTGGCATATGCGCTTTCGGCGGATACCGGTTTTTAAAGAAAAAGCACTTGCGGTTTCTTGCGGCGTGGGGGACGGCAACCGTTTACGCGGTGAGTGATGAGATACATCAGCACTTTGTTCCCGGGCGCTCGTGCGAGCTGCGCGATGTGTGTATCGACTCGGCAGGCGCGGCGCTGGGCGCGGGGATATGCCTTGCGGCAGTGCTTCTGGCGGCATACCGAAGATACGCAAGATCAAAAGAAAATAACAAGACTGACAACAGGGAGGACTTAAAATGACAGGTATTATAACGGCAATGAACTGCGAGGCGGCGTACCTCGAAAGCGTGATGAAGGACACGGAGAAAAAGAAGATCGGTGCGTGGGAGTTCACCACCGGTAAAATTGGCAGCACGCAGCTTGTGCTTGCAGTATGCGGCATAGGCAAGGTATTTGCAGGCTCCTGCGCACAGACGATGATAACAAGCTTTGGCTGCACGCACATTTTCAACGTAGGTGTTGCAGGCTCGCTCGACCCGAAGGTGAAGATCGGCGATATTGTCTGCGCGGCGGCGGCTGTTCAGCATGATATGGACACCTCGGCTATCGGCGACCCGATCGGACTTATCTCGGGGATAGATCTTGTTGAGCTTCCCTGCGACGAGGCTTTTGCTGCTGAATTTGAGCAATTTCTTGCAGGGCAGGGCAAGGCTCTTTGCAAAGGCATTATCGCAACGGGCGACAAGTTCATCAAGCTCGGTGCGGACAAGAAGTTCATAGCAGACACATTCGGCGCTTGCGCGTGCGAGATGGAGGGCGGTGCAGTTGCGCAGATCTGCTGTGCAAACGGCGTTAAATGCAGCGTGATAAGAATTATAACCGACAACGCAGACGAAAGCTCGGGCGAGCAGTACACGGTAAATCTTGATGAGTGCGCGGTATCGCTTGCAGATCTGTTTGCCAAATATTTGACCTCGCGCGGATAACACACAGGCATAACAAAAGCACCACGGGACAGCTTGAAATAAGCTTTCCTGCGGTGCTTTTTTACTGCAAAAATATATCTAACGATCCGAGAACTTGTTAACAAGAGCAAGATACTCGTTCCAGTTGCCCATATCTGTCCACGAGCCTTCTGACACGGGAAAAGCACCAACTCTTTCTTTCTTATCCGTCACAAGCTTTATCAGATCAGGCATATCAAGGAACTTATCGTCCTCGATCAGCTCAAGTACCTGCGGCTGAAGAACATACATACCCGTGTTCACCTGAAAGACCAGGTCGGGCTTCTCTCTCATTTTTTCTATGACACCGTCAACGATAGTTTCGATCGTTCCGTACGGGATATGTACGGTTTTTACCGCTGTTACGACAGTTATCATATTATGGTTGCTCTTGTGATATTCAACGAGGTCATGCAGATCAATATCCACCAGTGTATCACAGTTGGTGACAAAAAAAGGTTCGTTGATCCTGCCTTTAAGAAGATAAAGTGAACCGCCTGTCCCCAAAGGTTTACTCTCCTGGATATACTCAATATCCCACTGCGGTCTTTTTTCAAAATACTGCTTGATAGTTTCCACCATATAATTGACAGAAACATACGTCCTCTTGCAGCCTGCCGCATTGAACCTTGTCATTATCTCTTCAAGGATAGTTTTATCCGAGATCGGTATCAACGGCTTTGGTATCACATTGGTCAGCGGCAGCAGCCTGGTTCCCTTTCCTCCCGCCATGATAACAACAGGATTATCTATCTGATGCGAATATGCCCTCTCTGCTGACGGAAACAACTGCTCCCATTCGATCACATCACAAAGCTCGCCGTCTTTTTTGATAACGGCTGCTATCGTTCTGAAAACGCACAAGATATCAAGCTGCATCGAAAAGTGCTTGATGTAGTAATACTCCAGCTCGAGCCTTTCGCGGTACTCGATGTTGGACCTGCCGTTGCAAGCCCACCAGCCTGTTGAAGTGCCGCACGAAGGCTGTTGTAAACGCTGTAAGCAGCGAAACGATATCAACTATCAGAAAGTCGATATGACGAAGCCATGGATATTTACTTTTTGTATGCATATGCGCTGCCTCACTTTCAGATAGGGATATTCTTACATCAAAGACCTGTATGGATATAATTATCAGATATAATTCGTAAATTAAATCAAGACGCAACTTTGATACAATTGCACAAATGTCGTTGTATAATATGTTCAAGCCATTTCTTTGCGCACAAAAATGCCCGATACACGCGGTATCGGGCTTGATGGTCCGTCAATTGATCTCTTCGGAAATTTCTTTTGTTTGTTCGTTTCCATCGGAAACTGCCTTTGTCTTTGCTGTTTTTTCTTCGCAGGGTCTGTACGCAAAGCCGAGCAGGCAGAACAGGTAAGGTGCGACCGAGCAGGTGGTGTTGCCAAAGAGCGCTGATACAAGGTATCCGAACGCGGCGGTAAACGCTGCGAGTGTGAAGGCATCAAGAACCAATCTCTTTTTCAGCCCTCGCAGGAACACGCTCAGTACACCGCTGATGTACATAAGAGCCGCAGGGATCCCGAAGAATACGGCATATTGCAGATACTCGTTATGCGGGCGGGAATTACCAGCAGCTATGTGCAGACGCTCGGCTATGCCCTCGTTGCCGTATCCGAAGAAAGGACGTTCTTTTATGTATGACACGGTATTTGTCCACAGCACCCACCTGTATGAACCTGCCTTCCACGCGTCTTCGGCATTGGTGACGATCTTTTTCATATCACCGAACATACCGAGGAAACTGCTGAGCAGGTCTGAATCTGTAAACATATTCAGCACGAACAAGACAAGATACGCTCCCATCGGGACAAAAACCAGCTTGTTGAACTTCCCATCGTGCAGACGCTGGATCACTATCAGGAAAATAAGCCCAAAGCCTCCTGCGATAAAGCAGCCCAGGGTATTATCACGCATAAGTATCCACGTGTTCATAATGAAGCATACACTGTCGAAAATACGCCATTTCCACGATTTAAGAAATACAAACAGCGCCGCGGAAAGCAAAAGATTAAGCGTAAGATAGTAGCAGTAGAAATTACGATTGTTGAATACCGCTACCATTCCGTCTGATGACCATTTATAAGGATAAAACGCCTCTATGTGCCATAGGTGCTTATCAATAACAACAAGTACGACCAGGATCATTGACACACACTGCATTATTCTTATTGCGATCAGCTTTAATCTGCGCTCACTTACCAGCGCGGCACAGCCAAAATACACAGCAATGTAAATAATAAACGATGTATAGCTCTCAAAGCGCCAGGTCTCACCAAGTGCATTGGGCTCGTTTCGGTTGATGTAGGTCGAAATAAGTATCAGTATGATGAACGCCGCAAAAAAATACAGCGTGATATTGCCTTTAAAAAAGGCTTTGTTTATCCTTTTCTCCGTCAGGGCTTTGATAAAGGCGAATATAAACACACCTGCCGCGAGCTTGCAGCTTATGCTGTTTATTGAATATATCTGCGACTCCATAGGATAGTTTTCAAATATATTCTGCACAAGGAAAAGCACAGGCGTAAGCACAAAAAGAACAAATGGCAGCACCGCAAGCTTTTGTATTGTATTCCACGAAACCAGCGCAAATACATCTTTTACGTTTTTTGCCTCGTGGAGCTGTTTGAGTTTTGATGACATATGCATTACCCATTACCTTCCTTTATTCGCAAAAAGAACACAAAGCTGTGTTGTGTTCTCAAGGATACTGTTATGTTCGGTTTGCAAGCACGCAGGCAACTATGCACTCAAGCAGTGTATCATCCTGCGAAAGTCTGCGGCATATGCGCTGCGCCTGCTGTTCATCGGGGGCGCTTATTTCAAGCTCGCACACCTTTTGCTGTACGCGGCATACGCACCTTACCTCAAAGCCGCTTTGCGTTTTTGAGCTGCTGCAATCATTTTCAGCGGTCTGCTTTGCAAGCATCTGTGCGGCAGCTGCGAGCCTTTGCTCGTACTCGGTCTGCTCGGCGGCAGGCTCTGCCTTTGCCCTTGCGCCGAGTATGCAGTCCATTACCGCGCAGTACAGCCTGACTGTATCGGCGTTCATTCTCGCCCGCAGGAAGTCAGCAAGCTCTTTATCCTTGCTCCACAGCGTCAGGCGCATAAGCAGTCTGCCGTTGTCAAGGCACTCGCACATCGCGCCGAAGGCATCGTCCTGTTCGAGCAGGCGCACCTGTGTATCACGCCGATTCTTTTTTTCGCTGAAATAGCTCTGTGCCGAACCAAGCGCCCTGTCGCGCAGACTTTTCAGCGCAAGCTCGGAAAGCTCGGGAACAAGCTCTTTTCCCGCATCTGTAAGGCGCACGCAGGAGCTTTTGTCAAGCTCTATCATCGCATTTGCGAGCATTTGCTCATACGCCTCGGTATATGTGAAATAATCAATTACCGTTTCGTTGACGGTCAGTATCTCACGAAGCTGGTCAGCCGTACAAGGCTCTTCAAACCTCGCAAGGAAGTCGCCGATAAGAATTTTCGCCCTTGTCACATCATACTCGGTACTGACCTTTGGAGATACGAACCTTTCGGGGTGATTTTCCAAGACTGCCTCCTTTTAGAAATTCGGGTAGTCGAGCATATGGTTGAGTATGGCGATATTCAGCGCCGCCTCGACCGCCGCAACTGCTCTTGGAACTATGCAGGGGTCGTGCCTGCCCTTTATTTCAAGTGTTTCGTTCTTCATCGCAGAGTAATCGACAGTTTCCTGCGGCTTTGCGATGGACGGAGTAGGCTTTATTGCTACGCGAAGGGTTATCGGCATACCGCTTGAGATACCGCCGAGGATACCTCCGTGATTGTTGGTCTTGGTGACAACAAAGCCCTTATCGTTGACATAGAATTCATCGTTATTCTGCGAGCCTGTGAGCTGTGCGCTCTCAAAGCCTGCGCCGAATTCGAGTCCCTTAACGGCGGGGATACCGAAGATAAGCTGTGCGATAGAGTTTTCAAGTCCGTCAAAAATCGGGGAGCCGATACCTGCGGGAACATTTATCGCGATAGCCTCGATGATACCGCCGACGCTGTCGCCCTGCGCCTTGGCATTCTCTATCTGCTTTTTCATCTCGTTGCCCTGAACGTCGATAATGACGGGGAAATCCTTGTCCCAAAGCTCGCGAATATCGTCCTTTGAGGTATTTATGACATCAAAGCCCTTATCCTTGATGCCGTGTATCTCGGCGATATGCGCGCCTATGTAGATGCCTCTTTTGCGAAGTATCTGCTGTGCGACTGCGCCCGCAAAGCAAAGCGGTGCGGTAAGTCTGCCCGAGAAGTGTCCGCCGCCGCGCACATCGTTAAATCCGCGGTAGCGCAGAGCGCCTGTATAATCGGCATGACCCGGACGCGCAAGCCTTGAAAGATTTGAGTAGTCCTGCGAGTGATGGTCGTTATTGGCGATTATCGCGCAAAGAGGCGTACCTGTGGTCTTTCCGTTATAGTAGCCCGACATTATCTGCGGCATATCCTTTTCGTTTCTTGCGGTGGTCAGCCCGTTGCTTTTCGGGGCGCGCCTTGCCATGAACTTGTACACTTCATCAAGGTCGATGCTTTCGCCTGCGGGTACGTTATCCATACACACGCCGATAGCTTGTCCGTGGCTTTCTCCGAATATAGAAAAGGTTATCTTGTTGTTCCAGGTCGATGACATATTCTTTCCTCCACTTGCCGCTTATGCGGCTCAATTCTCAACAGTAATATCTCCGCCCAAGGCTTTGTAGACCTCAAAAAAGTCGGGATAGGATTTTTCAACGCACTGTGCGCCGATAAGCGTTACGGGTCCTGTGCTTCTTGTTGCGGCGACTGCCATAGCCATAGCTATCCTATGGTCGTTAAAGCAGTCCACCTGCCCTGCGTGCAGGCTTTTCACCCCTTGTATCTCAAGAAAGTCCTCACCCGCGGTGACTTTGCCGCCAAGGGCGTTGAGACACACGCTTACCGCCTCAAGCCTGTCGCTTTCCTTGATGCGCAGCCTTGCGACGTTGAAAATGCGGCTCGTCCCTTCACAAAAGCTTGCAAGCACCGCAAGTATCGGCACAAGGTCGGGTATATCCGAGCAGTCAAGCTCGAAAGGTTTCAGTCCGCCATTTTTATTATACACTATTTTGTCGCATATTTCAACAATTTTTTTATCGCCCTGACAAGAATTTTCATTCAGTTCATTGATGCGTATATCCGAACCGAGCGAATTTGCGACATAAAAGAACGCTGCCTGCGAATAATCCGCCTCAACGGGTGCCTGGAAAGACTTCATACTGCCGCCTGTGACGGCATACCCTTTGTCAGTTTGCGTCACGCTCACGCCGCACTTTGCAAGGCAGTCAGCGGTTATATCGACATACGGCTTTGATTGCAGCGGCGTTGTCAGCACAAGCTCGCTGCGCCCGTCTATAAGTGCCAGCGCCAGAAGCAGCCCTGTAACGAACTGCGAGGAGATATCGCCGCTGATGCGGTACTCTCCGCTTGTCAGCCTGCCGCGCACCGTAAAAGGCATAGTGCCTTGATAATCAAACTGCGCGCCGTGCTTTGGAAGCTCGTCAAGGTACGGAGTTATCGGTCTTTGAGGCAGCTTGCCCTGCCCAAGAAATGTTGCTTGCACCCCAAGCGCGCACACCACCGGGATAAGAAAGCGCAGTGTCGAGCCTGACTCGCAGCAGTCGATAACTGCTTTTTCGGGCGGCTTTTCGATGCCCTTTATAATCGCGGTATTTCCGCTTATATCTATCTGCGCACCCAGTGAGCGCATAGCGTTTACCGTGGCGGTTATATCCTTTGAAAAGCTGAGGTTCTCGACCTTGCTCGTCCCCTTTGAAAGCGCGGCGGCGATAACGAGCCTGTGCGCCACGCTTTTTGACGGCGGGACGCTTACCTCACCCTTTATCTTTTGTGGTTTTATAGTAACTACCATTGTGTTCGTTTCTCCATTGTTTCTGTTTTTTCTTTTCATTCAAAACTGCTCTTATGACGCACACGCACACTATCCCCATCACCACAGAAAGCACGATAAGGACTATCCTTGCATTTGTGAAGTATTCCAGATCTCCATCAAGATAATAATTGCTGTGGTCGTATGGGTCATAGTGTATCAGTATCCTGTCGCCTTTCTCGTGATCCGAGCCTCTGCTTTTGATTACATCGAGGCTGAAATCGCTGCCGTCTTCAACATCTATCGTCAGCAGGGTCTTGATATAGTGGTTGCCGCCCGTTACGACCTCTTTGTCTGTAACCACGGCATATGCAGATGCGCTGCACTCGGATCTCTGCGCCTTTGCGACATCGACCAACGATACAATTATCAGAAACGCCTCAAAAGCTATCACCAACCACATACAGATACGCTTGGCTTTGAGTCTGCTTTTCATTTCGTCTTTTTCTTTTTTGATACGCTCTTTAAGACGCTTGTTATACTTTGATTTTGACATTTTAATTACTTCTCTGTGTTTTTCAGTTTTTTAACATCTTTTTTCACGATCCTGACAAGAATTACGCACACTATCGCCCACAGCGCCGCAATTACAATTATGACCTTCTGCGTGGTGAATGCAGTTTCTATATCTCCCTCAATGTAGTAATCATCGGGATCGTCAGGATCATAAAACACCTTCAGCTCCTGCCCACGCTCATATTTAGCGGTCGGTACCGTTATAATACTCTGCTTGAACACGCCGTCAGTTTTCACCTGTATCACTGCGGTGACCTTTGTCTTTACTCCATGCTTGATGCGATGTATATGATGCTGATCAACTATCCTCGTACTCTCTTCCAACACCACTGCATCAAGCGGCTGTGTACATTCCTTTTCCTTACGGCGGGCACTATGCCCCACAAGCCACACCACAAGTACAAGCGCAATCTCAAAAACGATCACCAGCACCATACAGAAATACTTTGCTTTAAGACCTTTCCTGATTTTTTCTGCACTTTTTTCGGTTTCTCTCGACATTTTATCCTACATCCCGCTTAAAACATCCGCAATCTGTTCGCGGCTTATCTGCTTGCCGTACTCGTTTTCGCCAAAGCACATCATCTCGCCTATCTGCTTCTGGAAAACGAACCTGAGCTTGCCGTCACGAACCTTTTTGTCGGTGTAGAGCTTATCGAGCAGCTCGCTTCTGTCGATGTAATCGGGTATCTTCGTCGGCAGCTTCGCCCTTTCGCAAAGGCTGTATATCCTGCGGACATTCTCGCCCGAGATGAACCCGAGCCTTTCGCCGAGCCTTGCCTGCGCGCAAAGTCCTATCGCAACGGCTTGTCCGTGCAGCAGCTTATAATCGGAAACAGTTTCTATCGCTCTGCCGACCGTATGCCCGAGGTTGAGCACCTCACGCAGACCGCTTTCGCGCTCGTCCTGCATAACGACCTTGTACTTGACCTCGCAGTTATGCTGTGAGATATACTCGCAAACGTCCTTATCGCAGTCAAACACCTTTTCGATGTGCTTTTCAAGATACTCAAACAGCTCTTTATCGCCAAGGCAGCCGTGCTTTATCGTTTCGGCAAGCCCGCTTGAAAGCTGCTCACACGGCAGTGTTTTCCAGGTGGAAATATCAATGTAGACCTTTTTCGGCTGGTTGAACATACCGATAAGATTTGTCGCAAGCGGCGTATCTACGGCTGTTTTGCCGCCTACCGACGCATCGGCTGCTGCGAGCAGGGTGGTCGCGTAGTTTACAAAGGGGACTCCCCTGCCGAAAGTACCTGCGGTAAAGCCTGCAAGGTCGGTAACGACACCGCCGCCGAGCGCAACGACCGCGCAATCGCGTCTGAAGCCCTTTTCAAGCATAGAGTCCTCAAGGAACTCCTTCATCTGCCTTGTCTTTGACTTTTCGCCGCTTGGGATAACGAACAGCTGCGCATTAAAGCCCGCATCAGCGAGCTTTTGCAGCATTTCGCCCGCGTACAGCTTTTCCACGGTATCATCAGTTATCACGGCAATATGCCTGCGGCTGCCGACAAGACCTGCCTGCAGGTCGCTCACAAGGCGCTCAAAAAGGCTGTAGCCTATCTCAATATCATACGAGTCGTCAACGACACGTTTTAAACTAACATTGAAATTCATACTTTCCTCCGTTACAATTATAAATCAGAATTTAGCGTCTTTGACGCTAACAGTGAATAGTGAATAACGAATAGTGAAAAGTTAATAGTTAAGGTATCGCCTGCGGCGATGTATTAAATTGCTTATCGGTGCAAAGCATCGATAAATTCCGATTTATATTATAACAATTTCGCTGCGTCTTGTCAACAAAGCTTATCCGACGTTATCCGACATCGTCGACAGGCTTGCCCATGAACTCGGCGAGCGCTTTTATTTTTTTCATGACCTGCGTGAATGCCTGCGGTGTGAGCTGCTGCGAGCCATCGCTGAGCGCGTTTTTGGGATCGCAGTGTACCTCTATCTCAAGTCCGTCACACCCTGCTGCGACTGCCGCGAGCGACATAGGCTCTACCAGCTTTACGATACCTGTTGCGTGGCTGGGATCGACAACGACAGGCAGGTGCGATCTGTGCTTGAGCAGCGCGACCGCCGAAATATCAAGCGTATTTCTGGTCATCGGCTCAAAGGTGCGTATGCCTCTTTCGCAGAGTATCACCTTGGAGTTGCCCTCACTCATTATATACTCCACGCTCATCAGAAGCTCCTCGAGAGTGCTTGAAAGTCCGCGCTTTAGCAGTATCGGCTTGTCGCAGCGCCCGAGTGCTTTGAGCAGCTCGAAGTTCTGCATATTCCTTGCGCCGACCTGTATAACATCAACATCTGCGAACATATCAATATGCGCAAGCGACATTATCTCGGTGACTATCGGCAGACCCGTTTCCTTTTTGGCTTTGAGCAAAAGCGCTATGCCCTCCTCGCGCAGTCCCTGGAAGGAGTATGGCGATGTTCTTGGCTTGAACGCGCCGCCGCGCAGCATTGTTGCGCCTGCCTGCTTGCAGGCTATCGCTGTTTCCATAAGCTGCTTTTCGCTCTCGACCGAGCAGGGTCCCGCGATTACCTGCGTTTTGCTGCCGCCTATCTGCCTTGAACAGATGTCAAGCACGGTGTTGTCGGGGTGGAACTTGCGGTTGGCGTTCTTGTAAGGCTCCTGCACGCGCTGCACCGACTCAACGCACTCGTTGGCAAGTATAGCCTCGATGTCGATATGTACAGTATCACCGATAAGCCCGATGATGTTTGAGTGAACGCCCTGCACGAGATTTGTCTTGACGCTGCTGCGCTCAAGCCTGCTGATAAGCTCCTCCACCTGCTGCTGTGATGCTGTGTTTTTCAATACGATGACCATTTTTATCATCCTTTCCCAAAAAATAAAATGACCGCAGCCTTGCGCGTGCAAAACTGCGGTATGAATTACATATTAAAGCTGTGAGAGCCTAACTGCAATATCTTCCCGAAACAATCTTTTGCACACGACCGAAAAGCCCTGACCAGAAAAAGCCAAAGCTAAAAAAGAAGTATGTAAAGACTGCGGACAATATTACAGTGAACATCTTTTTTGTTCCTTTCACAGATTTGATAGGTACAGCATAGCACCTCGATTGATTTTTGTCAAGTGAACTTTTTATGAACTGCTGTCTGTTTTATATTTTTCTACCAGATGGTAGACCTTGACATCGACCTGCGCATCGACCAGCACGCCGCTTTCGGTGTACTCCTCGCTGAAAACTCTGCCGTCTATGCGTATGGTGCTGAGCAGTCCGCCCTTGTCAAACGGCAAAAGCAGCTTACAGCGTATGCACGACTGCGGCAGGGCGCTTTGCACCGCAAGCAGCAGGTCATCTATACCTCTGCCCTGCTTTGCGGATATTTTGACGGTGCCCTGCTGCTGCGAGATATCGAGCATATTGATATTGGGGACTTTATCGCACTTGTTAAGCACGGTGACAACGGGTATGCCCGCACAGCCAAGCTCGCCGAGCAGCTCGTTTGTTACCCTGACCTGCTCCTCACAGTCCTGCGCCGAGGCATCGCAGACGTGGATTATCACATCGGCGTTCGCAGCCTCCTCAAGCGTTGATTTGAACGCTTCGACCAGCCTGTGCGGCAGCCTTCTTATCAGTCCTACGGTATCGACCAGCGTGACGCTGCGCCCGTCGGGAAGCTCTATCGCCCTTGAGGTTGTTTCAAGCGTTGCGAAAAGCTTATTCTCTGCAAGCACGCCCGCCTGCGTGAGTGTATTGAGCAGCGTGGACTTGCCGACATTGGTATATCCCACTATCGCCGCAACGAGCACGTTGTCCTTTTTGCGCCGTTTGTGCAGCATATCACGCCGCTTTTCGATCTCTTTAAGCTCGCCCGAAAGCTTTTCGATATGCTCGCGGATATGGCGCTTGTCGGTTTCGAGCTTTTTCTCACCCGGACCTCTTGTGCCGATGCCGCCGCCCGTTCTTGAAAGCTCGATGCCCCTGCCCGTAAGGCGAGGGAGCATATATCTGCTCTGCGCTATCTCGACCTGCAATCTGCCCTCGCGGGTAGTCGCCCTTTGCGCAAATATATCAAGGATAAGCATTGTGCGGTCTATCGCATAGACGTTGCAGGCTTTTTCGATATTTCGCATCTGCGTACCTGTCAGCTCACAGTCAAAAATGATCCTATCGACTGCAAACTGCTCGCAAAGCTGCGCCATCTCTTCAAGTCTGCCTGCACCGATGCAGGTCGCGCTGTCATAAGCAGGGCGCTTTTGCACGACCCTTGCAACGACCTCTCCGCCTGCGGTGCGCACAAGCTCCTCAAGCTCGTCAAGCGAGGAGGACATATCGTATGTGCCAAGATCAGCCGCTGCTATCAGCACTTTTTCGGGTGCAGCCGTGTTTTCCAAATATTCTGCCATATCAGTTGGGGGAAACCCTTTTGGAGAAGGGTTCTCCCCCAAACCCCCTTCCTAAACCTTTTAATGCTTTTTCGGCACAAGGTGTCTGCGACACCTTATCCCGAAAAAGTAATAGAAAGTTCAAAAAGAGTTTGAGAAAAAACACTCCCAAGAGAATACCACAGCTGATATAACAAATTATTCAGAACAGCACAGCTATTCCCGCAAGAGTACAACTTAACATCTTTATCTTTTTATATCACAAACAAAACTGCCTTGTCAACAAAAATTTTCCGCGCCGTGAATATTTCCCGCTTAACTGCCCAAAATAATGCCAAAGGACTTGCGCACCGATAGCGCATATCCTGTCTGCGCAGTTTGCAGACTCTCCATTCTATATCGGGGAAAGGCAGAAAAACAAAATGAAAAGTTTCAGTTTGAAAAACACAAAGCTTGGCAAAACGCTGGGCAAAAAAGGTCTTTACATCACTATGGGAGCCTGTCTGCTTGCGCTGGCAGGTGCGGGTGTGGCGGCTTACAACAAGACTGTTGACAGCATTAACAAATCCCTCGTGATAACCGAGCAGAGCACAGAACCTCCGCTTTCGGCACAGATAGCAGAAAACAAGGTCACGGACGTTCCCAAGGAAACGACGGCGGCCACGCAAAAGCCCGAGGAAAAGACCGAACACAAGGAAGATCTGAACACAAAGACCCAGCCTAACATCATGCCCGTAAGCGGCGAGGTTATATGCGCCTTTTCAAACGGCGAGCTTGTCAAGAGCGAAACACTCGGCGTTTGGAAAACTCACGACGGCATTGACATCAAAGCCGAACTCGGCGCACCGGTAAAGGCGATGAACAAGGGAAAGGTCATCAAGGTGTGGTCTGACTCGCTGTGGGGCAACTGCATCAAGATCGACCACGGCAACGGTGTTACGGGTCACTATTACGGTCTTACGGCGGCGGCGGCGGTATCCGAGGGCGACATGGTAAACTCGGGTGACGTTATCGGCGCGGTAGGTGACACGGCGCAGATAGAGGTCGCGCAGGCAACGCATCTGCACTTTGCGCTTGACCGAAACGGCACATGGATAGACCCTGTTGAATATATCAGCCCTTCTGCCAAATAGGTTTTCCCATAATATATCCCCCATACCAAAAGGAGCTTGAGGCTCCGCAGAAAAAGAGAGCTTTGCACGCCCAAATACTGTGCAAGGCTCCTCTTTTTGCGATATACAGTGTTACGGTTTTTGTGTGAGTGCGAGGTAATTCTCAATGCACTCGTCAAGCCCTTTATCAAGATCTACCGCGGGGCTCCAGCCTGTGCGCATTCTTATTTTTTCGGTAGACAGCAGTCTGCGCTCGGGATCTGATTCACGGTATCCGCTGAACTCGATAACAGGATCTTTGATACCCATTTTCGCTGCACACTTTTTAGCGAGGTCGATTATCGTTATCTCCTCGTCGGTGGCGACGTTGTAGACTGTGCCGTCAAGCGCGCTGCCTGTGGAGACAAGTGCAAGCACAGCGCTGCAGCTGTCAAAGTTATTGAGAAACGTCCTGCGGTTTTTTCGCGAATTTTCGAGCAGAACGACCTTTCCGTTTTCCTTGAAGCTGTTGATGATGAATGGGATTATGTGCTTTGGGTATCTTTCATTTTTGCTGTATACGTTTGCAAATCTTATCGAGCAGCCCTTTATTCTGCCTGAATCCACTGCATCCTTTATGAAGAACTCGGTGAGAAGTTTACCGACAGCATAGCTTGTGCGCTGGCTGTGCTCGGCATCGGAGAGAGTGAGATAGTCGTCCTCACGCACGCCGCCGTTCTCGTTCCACGAGTTCATCGAGTAGACCTCTGAGGTCGAGCAGTTGATAAACTTCTCTGCTTTTGTGCGAAGTGCCTGCTGCAAAAAGGCATTCATGCCCGTTACATTGGTTTCAAAGGTTTCGTAAACATGGTAAAAATGCTCGGTATGCACTACCGCGGCACAGTTTATATATACGGTTTCATCAAAGCTGTTTTTCAGCGCATTTACACGGCTTTCAATGTCTGTCATCTGCGCGGTATCATTCAGATCGTACTCAAAGAACTCAAAGCGCTCGTCATCAAGGCATTCCTGTACTGTCTGAATTGAAGATGCGTAAAAGTTATCAAAACCGATAACGTGATGATTTGCGCTCTTATCAGAAAGTATCTGGCGGACAAGCTCGCTGCCTGTCATACCAGTTACACCGCTTATCACATAAAGTGTTCCCATTTTTTCAGCTCCCTTAATACTCTATCCTTGAAAATGACACCTTTGGCACGCGCTTTTCGGGCGGCGGCGGTGTCATATAGTCATCGTAGGTATATTTTAAGATCTCGTCATAGTCCCTTGTGCCGATAAGCTCGGTGTCCTCAAATTTATACCTTTGCAGGCGGACAAACCATTTTTTCGGCATACCGAAGCGCTTTCTTATCGGGTTTTTAACATAGAGTGTGCCGAAAGGCGGAAAGGTCAGGCATCTGACGCGGTTGCATTTTTTTGTGCTGCTTTTGCTCTCCCAGCGTTTAAGATGCTTATATACGCTGTCAGCAGGTATGCGCGAAAGCAGACTGAACCAGGCTTTTTTCAAGCCCTTTTCCGTGACCCTGCCCACATTTGCCCAGAGTATCTTGCGGCAGATATAGCAGTCGATATTCTGATACACCTGCCCTGCAAGCGACAGAGGAACATCGTCAAGCGGGAAGATATCAATGTATACTCCATTTTTGCATTTTATATGCTGCTGACCTGTGCGCATATGATATGTGCCTGTTTTGCGCAGCTTGCCGTATCCCCAAAGATATTGGGGATCGGTGGAATGATCCTGAAAGAAGCATATTGCGGGATCAAGCTCGCGGGCGGCTTTTTTGAACTTTTCATAGTCCTCGCGCAGCATTGCTATATCGGCATCATCGTCCCAGGGGATATAACCCTTATGGCGCACTGCACCAAGAAGCGTTCCGCAGAAAATGGTGTAGCGTATCTTATATTTGCGGCACACGCGGTCAAGCTCCTTGAGCAGCGACAGCTCGACCAGCTGGAGCCGCCTGAATTCATCGGGCGAGAGCTTTTCGTCATTGGTTTTTATGACGCGGATAGTATCAAGGTCTGTGAGAAGATCGGTCTGATTCTGATTTTGCATTTGTTTTCTCTCCTTAATGCATAATATCATTTATCGGAAAAAGCCCACTGTAATAAAAGTAGTGCCTGTCAATTCAGCAAGCTTACGTACTTCATTTGTATTCACCAAGTATTTCTCTATAGAGCTTTTCTATCGCGCAGACATCAAGTCTGACAGGATTGTTTTTTAGTCTGTCGGGATTTACCGATGTTTTCAGGATATCAATATCAGTCTGTGCGCGCATTTTCGGCGCTTCAAGACCGAGGCTGTCAACTATCCCCGCGAACCTTTCAGCCGCAGACTGCGCGGTTTTGCAGCCCATCGCATCAGCTATTTCATCAAATGAATCTTTGAGGAAGCCTTCGCCCCGCGGATCGATACACTTGTCGGTATTCTCGATCATATACGGGAAAAGCGACCTGACGCAAAGTGCTGCTGCGTGTCCGTGAGCGATGCCGTAGAGGCTTGTCAGCTTGTAGCACATCGCGTGGCCTGCGGTCGTCTGCGTGATGTTTATCGCTTTGCCTGCAAGGTTTGCGGCTTTGAACATTGTTGGGAAAACGATCTCGTCGCCGTCAAGATAGCTTTGCATATTTTCAAGTATCAGCTTTATCGTCTGTACGCAATACCGCTTGCTTTGCTCGGTGCTGCCCATCGACCACACCGACTCGATAGCGTGGCACAGTGCATCGAGCATTGTTGATCTTTTCTGATAATCCGGCAGTGTCGCAAGCACCTGCGGCTCAAAAAGCACTGCATCGGGTATACAGCTCTCGTAGGTTATCGACTGCTTTTCGCCCTTATAGTAGATGACCGCATAGCGCGTTGCCTCGCTGCCTGTGCCTGCGGTCGTGGGGACTGCAAGCAGCGGCATATCGCAGGGAACTACCTGCTGGGTGAGGTAGTTCTTGCTGTTGTCCATATTTTTGTACAGTTTTATACATTTTGCTACATCTATCGCAGAGCCTCCGCCGACTGCGGCTATCATATCACAGCCGCTTTCGCGCAGGACTTGTTCACCGCGCACAACACTTTCATACGCGGGATTCGACTCGAAATCCGAAAAGCGTATCACCTGTATGCCCCTGCGTTTTTCAAGCCCTTCAAAATATTCATCAAGGCGCAGAAAATGTATGGAATCATCGCACACGAGAAGCAGTTTTTTTACCCTCGCTTTATCAAGATATCCGTCAAGGTCTTTGAGGTCGCTTGCGGTATTAAGGATGGTCTGCATCTTACTTCTCCTCCGATGTGGTGCAATAGCCCTGAAGTTCAAGGCTTTGCGCGCTGATAAGCCTGCCGAGCGTTTCGCTGCTTTCGCTGTGTGCAAAAAGCACGGTATCGAATCCGAAAGATCTTAGCTGTGCAGCAGATAGCGAAATATCCGTGCAGACAGCAGCCAAAGGAGCATCCGTGCGGGCTTTGAAACGCTGTGCAAAGCTGCACAGGGCATCTATATCATCACTGCGCACTGCTGTTATATCTGCACTGCGGGCGCGCTGCATAGCGGTATCAAGGGATCTGTCGGTATCCTCTCCGAGCGAAATGACACAGACCCTTGCGCTGACCTGCGGCTCGCTTGATTTAAGAGTTCTGCTGTCAAGCTTTTTGTACTTTTCGTCCTTGGCGTATGGGAACTCTACGAGCCGTGCGCCGTATCTGGCAAGCAGCGCTGCTGCCTCATCACGAACAGGTTTTTGCAGTCCGCTTTCCCAATCATCGCCGTGAACAACGATATCAGGTCGGTATTTTTCTATATTCTCTTTATAGCTGAGGGTGTTTTGTGCAACGACTCTATACACGCCTTTTATGCTTTCAAACATTGACCTGCGCTCTTCAAACGGCATAAGCGGCGCTTTTTTGTAGCTCGCAACTGCCTCGTCGGTAAGCACACCAATCGTGAGCCTGCCAAGTCTTGCTGCTTTTTTGATTATCGCGATATGACCACTGTGGAGCATATCAACGGAAAAGCTCATATATACGTTAGTGCTTTCGGCTTTTTTCAGCGCTGCGCTGACCTTTTCAAGATCAACCGGATCATCTATCTCGGCACAAAGGGAGGTACCTACATCAAAAGGCTTTATCTCGCAGCGGTGCGATACTTCGTTAAGCGCATTCTCGGCATAGCATTTAATCTTTGCCTGCTCGCCGCTTTCACAGAAAGCTGTGATATTTTCAAGCCACACCTTCCAGTCGGCACGGCGCAGCTTATAAAGCGGCTGAGCTGCAACGGCATTCTCAAAAAACTCAATGCCGACCTTGCCGATTTTGCCGCCGCAAAGCACAGCTTTGAAATCCTTCTGCGGAAGCGGTGCGGTGGTGCTGACTGCCATAGCGCTGCCGTCAAATTCAAGCAGCGAATCAAACACGCTGTTTTCAAACACAAGGTCGCCGTGCATAAGCAGTATATCGTCATCAAGGTACTCGCGCGCGCAGTAGATGGAATAGATGTAGTTGGTGCTGTCGTAGACGGGGTTTTTCACAAATGTATATTCAAGCGGCAGGTCGAGCTGCCAACAGTAGTTCTCTAAAACCTTATCGAAGTAGCCTGTGGTGATGACGACCTGTTTGATTCCGCTGTAGGCTATCTGGCGAAGCTGCCTGCTCAATATCGTTTCGGTAGCAGATACCTCAGTCATGCACTTTGGCTGTTCACTTGTCAGCACGCCCATTCGTGTGCCCATACCAGAATTAAGTATCAAAGCCTTCATAACTCTTCCTCTTCACTTCCTCACTTTTGGCGCTGTGCACAATAGCATTTGTGCAAAATCGCTATACACACTATATACATTAAGTATAACAAATCTTACAAACAGTGTCAAGCAAAACGCGCTGATTTTAGTTATTCTACTCCTTCGCGCCTTGACATATAGGGGTGCGCGTGATATAATAAAAAAGTTAAAACAAATAGGATATCTGCCGAAAGGGATGTTTATAATGAAAAAGGCTATACTGACGGGTCTGAATATGGTCTGTCTGTCGATCATTCTTGCACAGCCCGTTTACGCTTACATCGACCCTGCGACAACAAGCTATGTTATACAGATAGTTGCGGGTATCGTTATTGCGTGCGGCGCGACGATAGGTATTTTCTGGAGCAGGATAAAGCGCAAGGTGAAAAACAGAAAAAACAAAGGTGAGGAAATCTCGCAGGAAGAGCTGCGCTCGGCTGCGGACAGAGAAAAGGACGTTATTACCGCAGATGACCTGCTCGGTGACGATGACGATGAGGGCAAAGAAAACAAATGAGTGTGATCATTGATGCAATAAGCGCGGTCCTGGGATTTATAATGCGCGCCTGCTACAATCTGTTCTCAAACTACGGTGTGAGCATTATTTTCTTCACGCTTGCAACAAAGGTGATACTCTTCCCTGTCAACATTTTCATTCAGAAAAACTCTATAAGGATGGTAAAGCTGCAGCCTGAACTGAATGCGCTGAAGATACGCTACATAGATGACAAGGACACATACGCGGACGAACAGCTCAAGCTTTACAAGAAGTACCGCTATCACCCTTCGCTGGGAATTATCCCGATGATATTCCAGCTGATAATCGTTATGGGCGTGATGGGCGTTGTGTACAGACCCATAACATACCTGCTCGGTGCAAGCAGCGGTGATATAAGTCTGCTGGGCGACTGGCTGAAGGACACTATGCACATCACCGATGCGGGCAGCTCGGCGCAGATACGAATGATAGAGCTGCTGCAGGGCGGCGCGGCTGCGCCTGCGGGACTTTCGGCGGACTGCCTTGACGGGATAATGTCATTCAATATGAACTTTCTTGGACTTAACCTGGGTGACGTGCCAAAGCTGCTCAGCGGCATAAGCTTTTTCATTATGCCTGTTATTGCAGGGCTGAGCGCGCTTACGCTTTGCATAGCGCAGAACAAGATAAATGTTTTGCAGCTTGCGGCAGGCAAGTTCAACAGGTACGCAACGACTATATTTATGGTAGCGTTTTCGACCTACTTTGCATTCCTTGTACCGCACGGTGTAGGTGTTTACTGGATATGCGGAAATCTGTTCGCGATAATCCCGATGATAATAATAAACATCATAATACCGCCGAAAAAGTACGTTGACCTTGGGTACCTCAAGCGCATAAAGCAGGAGCGTATCGCCAAGGAGGAAAAGTACAGAAAGTACCACAAGAAAGAAAGAGCCGACTACAAGCGCTTCTTCAAAAACGGCGATGTTGAGCTGGTTTTCTATTCGGAAGCAAACGGCTTTTACAAATACTACAAGGACACTATCGACTACATATGCGAGCATAGTGATGTGGCTATACACTATGTTACAAGCGATCCTGAGGACAAGATATTCCTCGACACGAGGGAGAACATACACGCATACTACATCGCAAGGGACGCTTATCTTATCCCGTTCTTTATGAAACTCAGCTGCAAGGTCGTGGTGATGACGACTCCGGATCTTGAAAAGTATCACATCAAGCGTTCGAGAGTCAACAAGAACATTGAGTACATCTACGTTGAACACGGCATAGGAAGCGTTATACTCACGGCGCGCAAGGGCTGTCTTGACTGGTATGACACGGTGTTTGTAACGACAAAGGATATTGTCGAGGAGATACGCGAGATGGAGGAGTTTTATAAGACTCCCAAAAAGCTTATTGTTGAGGCAGGCTACCCTGTGCTTGACACGATGACAAGAGAATACGAGGGTATGTCACACGAAAAGCACGAGATACCGCAGATTGTTATCGCGCCGTCGTGGCAGCCTGACAATATCATAGAGCTGTGCGGTGAAGAGCTTATCGACAGGCTGGCGGAAAAGGGCTACGATGTGACGCTTCGCCCGCACCCGCAGCAGGTAAAGCACTCCCCCGAGCTGTTCTCACAGATGCAGGAAAAGTACAAGGATAACAAAAACATCACTATACAGACGGATTTTTCAAGCAATACATCTATGCTCGATGCAGATGTGCTTATCACTGACTGGTCGTGCATTTCGTGCGAATATGCGTTTGCTACAAAAAAGCCCGTGCTGTTTGTTGACACACCGATGAAGATACTCAACAACGATTATGACAAGTTCAAGACACCGCCGAACAACATTGTTTTCCGTTCGCTGCTGGGTGAGCAGATCGCTCCCGATAAGCTTGACGGCGTTGGCGAGGTGATAGAGAATATGCTCGTAAACCGCGAAAGGTATGCGCAGAAGATAGAGGAAACATACCGCGATTATGTTTTCAATATAGGTATTTCGGGCAAGGTGTGCGCAAGGTACATACTCAGATCGCTCGGCAAGATATAGGTTCAAGAGACTGCTTCAAAGCGGTCTCTTTTCTTTTGCAGGGCAGACCCTGCGACAAAAAGCGGCTCGATATACCTGATAACAGACTGCTGCATGGTTGCCAATGCGGAAAAGATCTCCACCGGGGAGCTGCCCGTAAGCGAGCTCGGCGTTTCGGCACCGGATAAAAAGGCCTTTGTTATCGAGCTTGAGCAGCCGTGCCCGTATCTGAACTCGCTTGTTTCGCTGTGCTGCTTTTCGTTCTGCTCGAGAGAATTCGTGAACTCCTGCTCGGGCAGCTATGCATCAAGTGCGGATACGCTGTTAAGCTGCTGCCTACTGCGGCGCTTATGACCCTGCTTATGATAGGCTGCCACCTTGTTGCGCAGGGACTTAAAAAGGCATCGGAATAGATATTGCTAACTTATAAAATGGCTTTTCGCGCAGCTGCAGTGCGGGAAGTCATTTTTTTGCATACTGACAGAACCTTTACAAAACGGCAGTTACTTATACTACAATTTTGCCCATTTTTGTAGTATAAACAACTATGCAAACGTTTGCGTGTGGTATTTACTACAAAAGGCGGTGTGTTTATCTATTGAGTTTTATACAATGCGGTGCTAATATGTAGTCACAGCAAGGGGAACACCCAAGCGATGCAATAAAAATCGGCATCATAAGGAGGAATCTATATGACAAAGACAAACGGAAAGATCAGGAGAACTCTCGCCGCAGCGCTGGCTGCTGTAATGATGATGTCCACCGCGGCGACATTCGCTGCATCGGCAGCCGATACACAGGCAGTCATAAACATGAACACCAGCACAGCAGTCACACAAGCGGAAAGAGACGGCGCGATCTTCAAGCTCGATGACAATCTGCTCAAGTTCAAGGACGTTTCGGCGCAGACGATCTTCAATGCTCTTGAGGAATTCACAACATACGGCAAGCTGTTCACACCTGCACTTGGTGCGGTCGTTGACCTGGTATTCGGCGCTCAGCCCGACCCAACACAGCAAAAGCTTGACGAGATAAATGACAAGATAGACAAGCTGTTCGAGCGTATCGACAAGATTCAGAACGAGCTTGTGAACTCCTTCGGGAACCAGCTCGGTATACAGAGCTTCTACGACACATTCGTAAGCTTCAAGAGCCAGATACAGAGTATGAAAAGAAAGATCAGCGAGATCTCAAAGGACAAGTCGCTGACTATGCTTGACAAGATCGCAAAGATCGGCTCTCTCGCAGGAGATTACAGCGAGTGGGATACCAAGTTTGAGAACACGCTCGGCAAGCTCAACGAGCTTATCAAAAAGCCTTCGTTCACGCAGGACGGAAACATATTTGAGCTGTCCTACAACCATTTCTGCTCACAGTCGATGTTCAGCGGCGAGGCTCTTGACAAGGCAAAACCTCTGTGCGACGCTCTGATGCAGGTATACATTGCAGGTGTCACAACTATCACGGAGTGTCTGTCGGCACAGCTTTATGTCGGGCGTCTTCCCGATGAGTACAAAAGCAAGATAAGCAGTGAGTATATGTCCCACATCTGCCGCAATGAAAATGACATAATCAGCGAGATAAAGGAGATCGGCGATCCTCTGCTGGCAAGCGAAACAAAGCAAGGCGTGATAAGATATGTTGATGCCAACGGCAACAGCTATCCTGCTGATTCAATAGTTATAGAGAGAACAGGCAGTTTTCTGGGAATGACCGTCAAGCGTTTTTACATCGATGGTGTTCAGGTATATGCTGATATGGGTGATATTACTACTGCAAAAGAGGGCACGGTCAAGGCAATGTACACCAATACATTCAATAAGTGCAGAAGGATACTTGTAAACAAAAGCGCAAGCGGGAACGGCTATCGTGTATATGATAAGCTTTGCTTCTTCAATCACTCTGATAACCCTTACAACACCGGTAAATTCTCCAGAAACAAGGGTACTGTATCAGTAGATTGGTTCAACTCAAATGCGGCTGATAAACAGATAAGTTTTGACGATATCAAGGCAATGGCAAGCTACTGCCGCGACAAAGGCATCACTATCCGTTCGCTTCTGAACAGCGTCGGCATTGACACCTCGGCTGTTGCGCGCAATGCAAACATCATCACCAGCAGGGGTATAGATGAAACCGACAGCGATGCTAAGGTTTTCTTCACAGTAGTCATTTACTCAAACGGCTACTATATGGGCATCAACATCGACCAGGTCGGAGCAGGAGAGCAAAAGATAGAGTTCATTGATGACGGCTCAAATTTCTGGAAGCAGGAAGAATGGGCATGGGCACCCGCAGGAACGTTCTGCTGGCTGTCAAGATAGGTTTAAGGTATCAAGGCTTTATTGTACCTTTGCACAAAAAAACAGGAGCTGCTGCACATCAGCAACTCCTGTTTAGTTTTATCAGTTCGGCTTTGTTGCCGCGCCGTCTGCGGCTTTTTCAATGTTGTAAATAAATACGGGTGTATTTATCGGAACATTGGTGTAGACGTACTTCGCGCCGTCAAGGGACATATTTATGCAGCCGTGTGAGCCGCCGCCCGAGGTCTTATACTTATTTCCGCCGAACACGCCGTACTGCCATGATGCATCGTGGAAGCCTGCGCCGTACAGCGAGAAGTTTATCCAGTACTGTACCTGAACGTCCCAGCCCTCGCCTTTAAGGCGTGACGGGCTTTGCTTTGCCCATACCTTGTAAACACCCTCACGGGTATATCTGTTCTTATCGTAGAGGTAGCCCGATACAAAGTCAAATTCCTTTGCTATCTTTCCGTCAACGTAGTACCACATATGCTGTGCGGCTATATCTATCTCAACATAGGTGTTTCCGTAATCCTTATCCTTTGTCCACACGCTTTCATCGCAGGCGTAGGTGTACTTGGAGTTAGGATTCTGATAGAACACAGGCTTGATGGTTCCGCCGCCGCCCGCAACGATGGTATCTCTGATAAGCTCCATCGTCTTTTGCTGATCTATCCACCAGCCGTAGCAGCCTGTATCGTTTGCCTGCTTATCGCCGCCCTTGATGGTGATAACGCCCTTCTTGGTGGTCTTGAACTGTCTGTCCTTGCCGTAGGTATCATACTTTTCTGCAAGAGTCTCAACGTATGCCTCGACCTTCTTCATATCCACCACTATGCCGTCCTTGGTCTTTTCGTCAAAGCTTATCCACGACATTATCTGGCTGCCGTTGATAGTTTCCTTGCTGTGAACAAAGTCAATGGTGATGGACATACTGTTCATCTTATTGAGCCTCTCACACTCTTCCTTGAGCGAATCCGCAGTTATTGCGGCAGTCTCGTAGCAGTCAACACCCGAGATGTCGATAACATACCTGCCTGCGTCAAGGCTCTGCTCAACGTAGTCGTAAAGATTTTTGATCTTATCCGCAGTGATCTTGTCGCCCGGCTTTTCCTTGATGATGACATATCCCGAGCCGTCTGTACTCTTCTGGATAGTCGCATTTTCGGGAGCCTTGCCCGATGCGGAGGACATTACCTTCTTTTTCAGCAGAGTTTCGAGCATCACCTTATCGTAGGTAAACTTCTCGTTCAGCTCAAACTGCGTATTGCTGAACTTTGCGCCGAACCAGTTGTAGTGGTTCTGCGAGTTGTAGAACTTTTCGACCTCGTACTGTGTTTTATCGGTATATCCGATCTCCTTCAGCGGAAGCTGTATCTGGGAGTTGTCAAGGCGGACAATGGTTATGCTGTCCTTGAGATCGGACTTCTCCTTGAGCATTGTGTATGCCTCTTCCTTGGTCTTGCCGCTGACATCTATATTGTTGATAAAGGTATTTGCAAGGAACACGCCCTTGTACTTCACCATACCCACGATATACGTTATCGCAAGACCCAGCACTATCGCGCCCAGCAGTGAAAGGCACACTATCAGCGGTGCTTTGGACTTTTTCTTTCTTCTTGCAGGCGGTCTTCTCTTTGGAGCTGCGCCCTGCGGTCTTTTTCTCTGTGCGCTGCCCTGCTGCTGCGGCGGTCTTCTGCGCGCACCCGAGCCGTTTCGTCTGTTTGCCATATTATCACTATCTCTTTGAGCAGGGAAAGAAGCCGTTCTTCTGACAGAGGGGCTGCCTGCGCCGTTTCCGACGGCATTGACCGCCTCGGTAGCCTTTTTGAGCGCCGTATCGACCTTTGGCTGACTGCCGTTATCACGGATGACCTCGTCCTCAAAGGACGATGCAGCCATATTTTTAGCTATCATTTTAGCCTTTTCTTCTTTGGCGGCTGCTATGGCTGCTTCAAGGTCAGGCTCCTGCTCCTTCTCCTTTTCGTTTTTTATGTTCTCGTCCATCGTTAAACCCCTTTGTTTTGTATACTAATCCACAATAAACGTTAAGTAATATTATTATACAACATCATTCCACAAATTGCAAGCATAGTATGCTATTTTTTTATTTTCTGCAACTCTTGACAAAAAGCGGCTCGGTGCATCTCGGCTTTCTTGTGGATAATGCTTATTTTAAAACGGCCTATGCTGCGGCTCGGCTTGACAGCGGCTTGCAAGTGTGATAGAATGATACCCGTATCAAGAACTAAAGAACGGAGGATAATTATGCCCGAAAAGGATATAGCCTCGACACTTTCGACTGTGGCACTTATCTCGCTGATAATATCGGGACTGATGTACATATTCAGCATAATGTCGGTAGTGAAGCGCTTAAAGTCGCACAAAAAGAAAAGCTCGGGGACAGGCATACTGTGCGTTATACTTGCAACGCTTTTTGCGGTCATAGCATTTCAGCTTTACATCGGGTTCTCGCTGTGGTTCATCATCGGGATAATCATTGCTGACTCGGTATTTGTGATGCTCCTGACGGAGTAGGGAGGAAAAATGGTTTACACAGTTACATTCAACCCTGCGATAGACTACATCGTTACGCTTGACGCTCTGCGCGCGGGCGGGATAAATCGGTGCAGGACAGAGGATATGACCTTTGGCGGCAAGGGGATAAACGTTTCAGCAGTGCTGCACGAGCTTGGCACGCCGACAAAGGCGCTGGGCTTCTGCGCGGGCTTCACGGGAAGAGCTATACGCGACGGTCTTGAGGCAAGCGGTGTAGCTGCTGACTTTGTAGAGCTTACACAGGGAAATTCGCGCATAAATGTCAAGATAAAGGCAGATTCGGAAACGGAGATAAACGGCAGCGGTCCGAGCATCAGCGCTGATGAACTGCGGCAGTTTTTTGACAAGCTAACGCAGCTGCAAAGCGGCGACTATATCGTGCTTGCGGGGAGCGTTCCGCCGAGCGTACCGCAGGATATTTACAGGCAGATACTTGAAAGGCTGTCGGACAGAGGCGTGCAGAGCGCTGTTGATGCACAGGGCGGGCTGCTGACGGATACTCTCGCATTTGAGCCGTTTGTGATAAAGCCGAACAAGCAAGAGCTTGAACAGATATTCAATTGCTCGCTTGACAGCCGCGAACAGATAGCCGACTGCGCACGCGAGCTGCAAAAGCTGGGTGCGCGCAGCGTGCTCGTATCAATGGCAGGTGACGGCTCGCTGCTGCTTGACGAAAGCGGCAGGGTGCATACTATGGGCGTTTGCAGGGGGACAATAATAAGCTCTGTCGGTGCGGGTGATTCTATGCTTGCAGGGTTTATCTCGGGGTATATCAGCTCGGGCGATCACGCTTACGCGCACAAGCTCGCGACTGCCTGCGGCGGTGCTGCCGCATTCTCCTGCGGCACTCCGAAAAGGGAGCTTATCAGCACACTGCTCACACAGCTGTAAAAACATCGAAACAGAACAGACAAGTCTATAAAACTATAAAATGACAAAGCCGATGCTTGCAGAGAATTGCAGACATCGGCTTTTTTTGCAAAACGGGGCAGTGTACCCGTTTTGCTGTGATGAATAAAACAGGCTCGGTCGGTCTTTTTATCTGCTTTTCGCTTGATCTGCGCTGCTGAAAAACCGTATTCGCCGCCAAAGTACACAAAAAAGCTGTTGCACGCTATGATGCAGCAGCTTTTGTTATTTAGTATCAAAGTGCGATCTTACCGTTTTTGAGGTAGCCGTGCCAGCCTGTTTTGGTCTTGCCGCCTTCGGTATAGGTGTATCTGTTCTCAACGTCCTTATACAGCTCGCAGACGTGCATCCAGTCGCCGTCCTCGCCGTAGTTTCCTGCTTCCATAACATAGGTCTGACCGTTTATCTTGACCTCACACCAGAAATGCTGCCAGTGGTTGCCTGTATCTACGCCTTTTTCGTTTGTTTTTCCGCGGTATCCCATTACCAGATGAGCATCGTAGCCGAGGTAAAGCATCATTGACGCGAGTGCGCCGTTATAGCAGTTGCACTGACCTATCTTATAGTTGAAGATACAGTTTACATAGCTGAACGTACCGTTCTGCACCATAGCCATTATCTTTGCCCAGCCGCCGTCGGCAACAGTACCGTACCAGACGTTCTTGTTTATCCAGTTGACTGTATAAGCGACCTTTTCAGCCTTGGTCATATCTGCGGTGAAATGCTCCTTGGCGAACTTTTCAAGTGTTGCCCAGTCATTGAGGGAGTATCTGACATCGTAGTATGAGTTAGTGCTTGAAGCGCCCTGTGCATTCTCGGTTCTGAAGGAATACTTTGGAGTATTGTTCTTTTCCGAATTGAGCCTTGCGGTATTGACCGGATCAAGCAGCTCGTGGTAGTCAAAGCCCTTTCGCTTGAGCTCTGCCGAGGCATCGCTCACACACTTGATCTTATTGTATGTATAGTTATAAACTATCCTGTATGTGTATGATTGATCGCTCTTGAGACCCGAATCAACATATGTGGTCTTTTCAGGATCGGTTATGGTCGCGATGAGTGCGCTGCCTCTGTACAGCTGGTAAGAGGTTATATATGCGTTGTGAGCCCACTTGAGGACTGCCTTTGTATCACCGTCGGGATCAACGGAAAGAGTCGGGTCGCTGACAAGCAGTACCGATCTCAGTGTGCTTTCGGATACGGCAGTCTCACCGCCGAATGCGATAAGCTTATTCCCTTTTTCGGGAGTAACGCCGAAAGTCGAAAGATACTCGATCTGCTTTGCGCTTGCCTCACCGTCGGCGAGCATAAGCGGCAAGCCGTTCTGTGCGGCAAATATTCCGCCTGCAAGTGCATCGGGGAAATTCTTTCCCGTTGCAACGCACAGGTCTTTGCCCTTAAAGAATGAGTTTAATGCGGTATTGACCCTTATATTGGTTTCATATCTGTTGCTTCCGCCGTATCTGCCGGATTCATTGAAATAAGGCTTTACCTCTTCTTCGAGATTTTCGCTGACAGCACCGGTCCCGCCGATGATATACGCATAGCCGAGCTTTCTGCCGCAGTTTGCGAGATAATCCTTGACACTGTCATCAAGCTTGCCCGACTCATCAACATAGAAGATCGGCGACTCTCTGACAGCTGCGATCGAGCTTGCGGAAAGTGCATCAGGGAAATCCTTTGCGCTGACAAAGAACGCTGTAAGTGACGGCTTGCCTGCGAGCTTTTGCAGTGTTGCCGCAGCCTGTGCGCTGGTGCTGTATCTGTCATCACCGGCAATTCTTGTAACATTCAGCTTTTTATCCTTGAGCTTTTTCTCTACCGTTTCGTCAATAGCGCTCATTCCGCCGAGGATATACACATTCTCTGCGCCGAGTCTGTCGAGCTCTTTCTCGGTTTCCTTGACCAGCATATCCGCAGGATTGAGCAGTATCGGAGCGTCCAGCGCCTTTGCAAGAGGTGAGGCACAAAGTGCATCTGCATAGTTCTGAGCGTTTGCGAGCACAACATTCTTCGCGCCGTTTGGGTGACCTTTCTGCGAAATGACTGCCGCGGTCGCGTATCTGTTTGAACCGCTTAATCTTTCAACAGGCAGGTCAAGCTTAACAGCGTCAATGCTCGCTGTCTGCGAAGAATACGCACTTGTGCTGTCCGTCTGTGCATAGGCAGACAGACCGGTCATACAGCTAAAGCCGATGGCTGCCGCACACACGGTCGAGAGAATTCTTTTCTTTATCATTTACATCCATCTCCGTTTTTTGATTTTTCTCTTTATATTTTTTACACAAAACTTTCGTTTATTATAACACTTTTTCTTTGCTTTGTCAACAAAAAATACGATAAAATCAGCATTTGAGAGATACTTTTTATTCTACTTTATACCCAATAGTACAAAAAAAGACCCGAAAGAACGAAACTTTCGGGTCATGCGAAACTGTTTTCTTAATATCAGCCTGTTATCTTTGCTCTGCACTCGTCATACAGTGCGGCAGTCTTTGCAACTATATCATCTGGGAGCTTTGGTGCAGGCTCGACACCCTTGAGGTCGTTGGCAATAAGCCAGTCACGAACGAACTGCTTGTCATACGACTTCGGCGACTCGCCCACCTTATACTCTGCTGCGTTCCAGAAACGGCTGGAATCGGGTGTGAACATCTCGTCTGCAAGCACTATCTCGCCGTTCTCGTCAAGACCGAACTCAAACTTTGTATCGGCAATGATTATGCCCTTTGTCAGCGCGTAGTCATAGCACTTGTTGTACAGCGCGATGGAGATATCGAATATCTTCTGAGCAAGCTCCTCGCCCACGCCCTGTGCCATCTCCTCGCGGGTGATGTTGATGTCGTGGCCCTCACTGCTCTTGGTAGACGGTGTAACGATAGGTGTTTCAAGCTTTTCTGCAAGCTGATGCTCGCCTGTGAACTTTGCTCCGCAGAACTCCTCGCCTGCCTTGTATGCGTTCCACATACTGCCAAAGAGGTAGCCTCTTACGATGACCTCATAGGGAAGCATTTTCAGCTTCTTTACCTTGATGGTCCTGTCCTTGTAGTAAGCGTCTGCAAACTCTGCGCCCATATCCTGCTGCTTTGTGGATACGATGTGGTTCTTAACGATGTCCTTTGTGTAGTCGAACCAGAAATTTGCTATCTGTGTAAGGTTTACGCCCTTGCCCGGTATCTCGCTGTCAAGGATAACGTCAAATGCGGAGATCCTGTCGGTCGTGACGATGATAAGCTCGTCCTTGCCCGTATCGTATACCTCGCGCACCTTACCCGAAATTATCTTCTCCATAGTATATACCTCCAAAATAGTATTGTTTTACCTTGCCTTAAAAATTATATCATCACCGCGTCAAAATTTCAATGTACGTTTTGACAAAATTCATAGCATTTTGCGTGAACATATACGGCTATACTGCAAAAAGGCGCTTGACAAATCAAAACGGATATGTTAAAATTATACTAACCTACTAACTTAGTCTGAAAAACGGAGGGAGCTTATGATATCGACCAAGGGGCGCTACTCACTGCGCATACTGCTTGACCTTGCACAGCACCGCAACGGCAGTTTTATACCGATGAAAGACGTTGCCAAGAGGCAGGGCATCTCACTTAAATACATCGAAAGGCTTTTGCCTGCGCTGAAAGAGGGCGGACTTATCGAAAGCCTGCACGGCAAGGGCGGCGGCTACAAGCTAACGCGGGAGCCTGATGCGTACACGCTGTGGGAGATACTTGATCTCTCCGAGGGCGACCTTGCGCCTGTGGAGTGTCTGAAAGAGGACGGCGAGCAGTGCGCGCGCTCGGCACAATGCCTTACTTTGCCCGTTTGGCAGAATTATTACAAGCTGATAAAGGACTATTTTTCGGGCATAACGCTTGCAGACCTGCTAAAGACGGATGTGACATACGACTATATAATATGACGATACAGCACAAAAGCCGTACAGAAACGAACTGTACGGCTCTTTTTTTATACTTACGGATGAAATTGCGTATAATCGTCAAAGCAGAAATCTGCTGCATCAAGCAAATGCTCGCGGTCTTTTATGTAATGCTCGTGCAGCCGCGCACCGACGGTAAACCCGCCGAGCTTTGCCGCCTGCACTCCCTCGATGATATCCTCCAAAACGGCACATTCCTCGGGCTTTGCGCCAATGCCCTGCGCTGCAAAGAGATAAATATCGGGGTAGCCCTTGCCGCGCTGCACCTGCTCGGTGGTGGCAAAAAAGTCAAAGCAGTCATACATCCCGTGGCGCTTTAAGACAGGCTCGTAAAGCTCCTTGTGCGAGGCTGTGGCAAGCGCGAGCTTCACCCCTGCGGTATGCAGCGCTCGCACAAATTCGGGCGCGCCCTTCACCGCCGCGATGTCATTTGCATAGTGCCAAGCAGCCATATCGCGCCACTGTGCGCGTATCTGCTCGGTACTTTCTGATAGGGCAAAGCGCTGTTTTGTGTACACCGCCGCCTGCTGAAAGTCCATAGCGGAAACGACCTTGCCGTAGTCATCGGGAACGGCAAAGCCGCGCTCTCCGAGGAAATCCTTATCTATCTGCGCCCATACCCCGTTTGACTCGACAAGCGTGCCGTCAAGGTCGAGAATAACGCCTTTGAATTGTGTAAAGTCCATTTTGCACCTTTTTCTATCAAGATTTTCACGCATAGTTGTCAAATATGTATCTGGCACGTTCCCTTGTAAAAATCCATGCCTCTGGTATTTTTACCTCAGTTCCTTTGCCAATACCCCGAACCCACTTATGCTCCTCATAAAGAATCGTTTCGCCTTTTTCCGCTCTTGATTTTTTCATTATGTCTGCTATCTCGGCTGGTGTAGCCAAATACAATCTCGGCATTTCATCATCACTCACATCTTTGAACTGAACAAGGCAGAAAATCGTTTTCTTGCCGTGAGCCTTCAGCCATTCGTCAATCGCTTCATGGTAGGTGCGACCTTTTTTATAACTTTGCGTCAACCCCCAACCGCCGTCCTGACTGCCCTTGACGGATATTTTGAGCATCTTGTCTTTTTTGTCCTCATCTCCACTGTTTACTATCAAGTCATATTCAGGTTGGTCTGCGCCGTACTGTACCGATACTTTGTAACCGTATCTTGCAAACTGTGCAGCCGCAAAAGCCTCGGCTGACACGCCAATATACCATGAACCTACTTTTTCCACAACAATCTCTCCTTTATTACTGAATTTTCTCAAATCCGCTGCCGTATATCTCCCCTGCGTCAAGCACGAGGATAAACGCATCGCTGTCCGCCCTTACCGCGAGAGTGCGCACCGCGTGCAGTCGGTGCTTTTTTATCGCGCACATCAGCGTACTCGCCTGCGAGCCCGTATACCCTGCACGCGCGCTTATCACGGTGCAGCCGACATTTGCGCTGTTCAACAGCTGCGGCAGGAGCGTATCTGCCTTACGGGTGACGATAAGCACCAGCTTTGCGCCGCTGCCGCCGTACAGCACAGCGTCCAGCACCTTTGAAAAAACAAAAAGCCCGATGAACGCATACAGCGAATTTGAAAGGCTTTTAAAGACTATACCGCCTGCGATGCACACGCTTCCGTCAAGCGCAAGGAACACCTTTCCGGTAGAAAACTGCGGATTTTTGCGCAGTATCAGCTTTGTAACGATATCCGTGCCGCCCGTTGTCGCGCCGCACAGAAAAACCGCGCCGCAGCCAAGCCCCATAAGCGCGCCGCCGAACACCGCCGCAAGCAGAGGTTCCTTTATCGGCGTATCAAACTGCGAAAAATAGTCTGCCGACAGCGCACAGATAGCTATAGCCGCTGCGGTATAAAGCACAAAACGTCTGCCGAAAACTCTCCACGCACAAAGGATAAGCGGAATGTTCAGCAGCAGTGTGTAGGTGCCCACGCCAAGCGGAAAAATACTGTCAAGTATCACGGAAATGCCTGCCACACCGCCTGCGGCAAGCTTGTTCGGGCTTAAAATAAGCCCCAGCGCCAAGCCGAAAAGACAGCTCCCCGCCGCAAGAAAAGCTCCCCTTGCGAGCCGTTTGTGTGCAAGCGTATAAATATCCATATGCGTAATGCGTACTCCTTTCGGTAATATCCAAAAGGTAGTTTTCCCGCGTTTTGCACACCTATTCAAACCACGGATAGCTGACTGTTTTCATTCCGCCCTTGGTGGTCATATTCAGGTAATAGGTCTCCACGCCGTCAATGATCTGTCCGCCCTGCAAATACACCTCGTTTGAAAGGCTGCCTGTCATAGTCGAGGCAAAAACGCTGTAGATATTGTCGGCAAGGTCAAGCACGATCTGCTCGCCGTTTTTGATGCGCGCGCCGTTTGCGTCAAGCACGGCAGGGTCGATGCGCTGTACGGGCTGCCCGAGAAGATCGTTCTTACCTATATCTTCATAGATACCGAACTGCGCCTTGAAAGCCTGCTTTGAGCCGGGTATCACCCAATACGGCATAAGTGCGGAAGCAAGTTTTTTCTTGCGTGTAACGATCAATCTTTTCATTTTTACACCTCGATAAATTCCCCCAAAAGCCCTGCGGAAAGCTCGATAAGCTCTCTGCACGGGCGCTTTTTGTAGTATTCGCTCGTTCTTGCGGCAGGTGTAGGCTCGCTCGCGCCGGAAAGACCGAGCATATCGCGGCACACGATGCTGTCAAAGCGGTTCTCCTCTTTAAAGCGCGCTGCAAAGGTCTGTATCAGCTTGTAAAGCTCCGCCTTTGCAGATGTGTCCCGCGGGTCGCTGTACCCGTATTTGAATGACAGCACCATAAACGCGCCCGTCACCGAGCCGCACACCTCGCGCAGTCTGCCCATACCGCCGCCAAAGCCGCTTGACAGCCGCAGTGCTGTTTCGCGCTCAAGTCCGATGTCCGCCGCCCACGCACATATTACAGACTGTGAGCAGTTATAGCCCTGCATAAAAAGCTCGCCCGCAAGACGCGCTTTATCATTATTGAACTGTTTCATGATTACTCCTTTATTCGCTTTAGATCAGGTCTTTTATCGCATCAAGATACTTGCCGTCCTCGCCGTCAAATATCTCCTCGCCCTCACTCATATACGCTCTCATAAGGTACTGCCGCGCATCGTCCATGCCAAGCTCAAGGCAGCACTGCCCGAGCCGCAGCATCACGAACGGATTGTACCCTTCTCCCGAGAGGTTGGTTCTTGCATCGGTAAGATAGCTGTACGCGCTGCGATAGTCGCCCAGCATAAAATATGCGTCAGCTATGCTTGTCTGGAACCACACCGCCTCACTTTGCGCATTAAGCGGCTTTGCAAGCATATCAAGGCCTTTCTGCCACACGCTGACAGCCTGCGCATACTCGGTGCGGTCAAAATACATATTGCCTTGCTCTGCTATATCATCAATGGTATTGTTCATAGCTTCTCCTTGTAGTAATCGAGCCAATCGTCCGCTGCGATGCCGCCGATGGTGTCTATCACGATATGCGCCCAGCTGTCCTTTACCGAGCGCCCGCCGAAGATATCTGCACACAGCAGCTCACGCGCGGTCGCAAACTCGCAGCCCTGCGGGTCATCACAGCAGCCTGCCCAGTAAGGCTTTTCGCGGTTTTGCTCGCGCAGACATCCGAGATAGTGCTGCTCGGTGCGCTCAAAGTCAAAGTGAAAGGTGGTTTCGTCAACAGGGAAAATATCGTCATTATCAAAGATATACACGAACTGCTCAAATGAAAGCTCCGCCATCGTGCACCTCCGTCATTTCAGGCTGCTGTAAAACTCCGAGAGCTGTGAGCGTATGCTTTCAAGCTCTGCAAGAGTTATTGTTGTTTCGCTTGCAAGCTCGTGCCCGTCATTGATGATAAAGCCGTTGGGTGAGAGCCTTCTGTTGACATCCTGCCCCACAAGCACTCTGACGTTCTCGCCGTCGGAAACAAGAAATACATCAAAGCCTCTGTCACTTATCTCCTCAAACGGCAGGACGAAACGATAATCGTTGTCGATGTCATCATCATCGTCAGTATCATCGGGATAGGTTATGCTTTCAAGGTATGCAAGCAGCTCGCCTGAGGGCAGCGCAAAAAGCTCTTTATCAACGACCGTGTTCATCAGCGGCGATTCGGGCGCAAGCAGCCACGGCAACTCACAGCCGAGCGTAGTTGTGCGCACGTCCTTGGGGTATATCTCGCCGTTTACGCACAGGAACATTATCCCGTTTCTGAAGGTGTCGCCCGGCGGCTCCCATATATTGATTCTTTCAAGTATAAACGCCATTTTGTACGGCTCGCCTATTACCATTGTGCGCCCCCCTTTTTTCGCTGTGAATTATCTTTTTAAGTATACCACAGATCGCTCTGCTTTTCAAGATTATTATTCTGCTCGTTGTGTAAAGTGTACAAATTTAGTATAGTATTTTGTGATAATTGTTACTTCAAAGTTCGTTGACAAAAGGGTTAAAATCAAGTATAATAGAATTGTGCAAAAATCTTGTTTTTTTCACAGTTTTACAGCTATGGAGGTAATTATTATGTCAAAATTCGTATGTTCGGTATGCGGTTACATCTATGAAGGCGAGCAGCCGCCCGAGAAATGCCCGCAGTGCGGCGTTCCTGGCTCAAAGTTCAACAAGGTCGAGGAAGAGAAGATAGCCTGGGCTGACGAGCACAAGCTGGGCTCGGCACAGGGTCTTGACGAGGAGATCGTTCAGGGACTGCGTGATAACTTCAACGGCGAGTGCAGCGAGGTAGGTATGTATCTTGCTATGGCGAGAGTTGCTTACAGAGAGGGCTACCCCGAGGTCGGTATGTACTACGAGAAGGCTGCTTTTGAAGAGGCTGAACACGCTGCAAAGTTCGCAGAGCTGCTCGGTGAGGTAGTTACACCGTCTACAAAGAAGAACCTTGAGCTGCGCTATATGGCTGAAAACGGCGCTTGCGAGGGCAAGATGAAGATCGCTAAAAAGGCTAAGGAGCTTGGCTACGATGCTATCCACGATACAGTTCACGAGATGGCTAAAGACGAGGCAAGACACGGCTGCGCTTTCAAGGGTCTGCTGGACAGATACTTTAAGTAATCAAACCGATACATGATAAAAATACCCAAGAACGATCACTCGCTCTTGGGTATTGTTTTTATGTCAGGTCTTTCGGGTAATACCTCTCCCGACTCAAGCTTCTGCTCAAACCTTTTTATTCTGTCACGGGTATTTGCGATGCATTTGTCGAAATACTGTTCATCTTTTCTTGTATCTCTCATTATCTATCGGCTCCCGTCATTACCGTGCAGGCACGCATCATTTTGAAAGTATCAGAAATGCGGCATAGCAGCCGAGTATCGCAAGTCCGCCGATGCGGTAGAAAAGCTTCAAGCCTGCGTTTTCGCTGTCCTTTTTGCGCTGCTTGATAATAAGTATCGCGCCCACAGCAGCCGCTACAGCAAGTCCGAAAATGTTAAGATACGAGCTTGACTTGTCGTTTGAGATATATACCGAGCCGCCGCGGTAGAGGATATCTGCCACGGAGATGATACAGAAGTTGAACACGCCGCTGCCCATTACGTTGCCCGCGCAGGCATTGAAGTTGCCCTTTCTGATAAGCGCGATAGACGAGGTAAGCTCGGGCAGCGATGTAGCTACACCGAGGAACAGCGCGCCGCCGACCGTCTTGCCGAGCTTGAACTCTTCGGAGAGGTGGTCTGCTGCGATGGTGATGAAGATAGATGCTGTTACCAGCAGCACTGCCATTATGACAAATCTGATGATTATCTGCTTGAGCGTGAGGTCGCTTGTATCCTCGCCCTCGCTCTCGGCGCTGTCACCTGCCATAAACTTGATAGAGCAAGCGTAAAGCACCAGCAGGATTATCGAGTAAACGCTTATGCCGACTACCGTGTAATCCTTTTTGAACACAACAGGCAGAAGCATTATCGAAAACATTATAAACGTGATGACTGTTGTTTTGAGGTGGCTGCTGCCTATCGTTGACTTGCAAAGGCTCTTTGCCGCGATAAGCGCCGCACCGCCGAAAATACACATATTGAACAGGTTGCTTCCGAGAATGTTGCCCATTACAAGATCGGGCTGCTTTACAAAAAGCACCGCCGAGATAGAGGTGAAAAGCTCTGGCAGACTGGTAACTGCGGCAAGGATAACTCCCCCTATGAACGCTCCCGACAGGTCTGTTTTTTTGTCGATGAGATCAACATAGTTAGCCAGCTTGATCGAGAAAAACACCACGCATACTGCCAGCGCGGCATAAATACCTACCCATATCATAATCGTTTTACTGTCCTTTCTTGCGCAAATCTGCGAACACTACTATTATATCCCCACAGACCACAAAAGTCAATAGAAAAAAGCACACCGAGTAACTTTCGGTGTGCAGAGATGATCAAAGCGTTATTTTACCAGCCGCTTTTTGACTGATTGTATTTATCGTTGTATTTTGGTCGCTTTTCTTCCCATTCCTTCAACGCTGTGTTTGCATCCACCATATAGTTTCTTATCTCCCAGTCCTCATAGTTTTTTGTTTCGTCCAACCCGTACTCCGCCAGCCTCTTGGTGTCCCAGTCATTGACATATTCAATTATCTTTACTGCTTCGTCGTGATATTTCTGACTGTACAAAAGCAAGTGCAGATATGAATTAAAGCTTCCCTTATCGGACAGAACATTTTCTTTTACTATCTCTGCGACCTCGGGCTTATCGTCAATGCTTTCACTGGTCAGCTCCTCAAAGCCGTCGCCGTCATCAAAAATGACAAAACCGATAACATCGTAGACCGTCAGGTCGTCGGTGTGCGCCAAGCCCACGAAGCTGTCCTCATAGATGCCAAGCTCGACCCAGATGTGCATATCTGAATTTGTTGAATAAAGGTCGCTCTCCACCTCGCTGAAGGTATAGCCTCTCCTCACCTTGAACTTGTCACCGTACTCGGTCTTTATCGTTTCGTTGTCATCACTCATCGACCATAGAAACAGCAGGTGAATAAATATGTAAAACGCAAACGGCAGCAGGATAACACACAAGCATAAAATTATTATCGTCTTTTTTGTTTTTGCACTCATTGTCCCCGTCCCCTTTCTTGCAGGGCGTTTTGCCCTTTGATATATAAACGATCCGCAGAAGCAAAATTGTGCATTATCAGATGAAATTTGTAGGCTTGCACAAATATCTCTGCCATAATATGTATCAAACTCACAAAAAGACCGAGAGCAAATCAACAATGCCCTCGGTCTGCGATTATCCGTTAAGCAGCTTTTTTCTTTCGCGCTTTTGCACATACAGAAGATAGTCTGCTTTGTCGATGATCTCTGAAATATTCTTGTACTCGTTCGCCTTACACTCGAAGATACCCATTGAGAAGGCTATCTTATACGGTCTTTTGAGCCTTTCGTTGAGCTGGTCGAGCACCTCGTTGCACTTGTTGCGGACGTACTCGCTCATATTGTCAAATATCGAAGGCATCATCGCAACGAACTCGTCGCCGCCGACACGCCCGACGATACCGATATCGGCGATAACCTCGCGCAGACAGTCAGCGACTGCCTTTATCGCTATATCGCCCTCGGAGTGACCGAAGTTATCGTTTATCATCTTCAGTCCGTCAAGGTCAACGAATACGACTATCAGCTTATCGGTTATCTGCTCAAACTGCTTTTCAGCCTCGTTGTAGAAGCCGCGCCTGTTGAGCGCACCTGTGAGCTGGTCAAGGCTTGACATATTGTGCAGGGCGATGTTTATCTTATTGAGCTGGATAAGTGTTTCGTTCTGCGTTCTGATAAGCTCCTGTATCTTTACCGCGGCGCTCAGCTGGTAGGTGAGATATTCAAGATAGCTGAAATGCTTGTAATCTATCTCAAACATCGCAAGTCCATACTGCACGTTGGTCGAATACAGCACCGTCATAACGGTAGTCCAGCGCCTGTCCTGCGGCAGATAATGGTGCCTGAAAAGCTGCTGCGGTGTGACAGCGCCTTTCTCCTTGGGAACGGTGAACACACGCTCGCCCTCGTGGTACGCCTCAAGCGTCCAGCTGATGTCCTTTTTGACATCATCGCGCGAATTGTATATCACGGGCTTTTCAAGCAGATACAGATAGCTCGTTTTTATATCCAGCAGATGCAGCTGGCGCAGCATCGAGCCGCACGCGCCGTCAATATCCTGCGTTGCGAACATAAGCACATCGCGCGTGATGATATTTGAACGGTGACGCAGCTCTGCACTTTCGTTCTCGTCATACAGCCTGCGCAGCTCGGCATTATAGGCTATCGTATGATAAAGATGCGTAAACACGGCAATTATCTTATCCGTATGGTGCGGATATTTCTTCATCATCCAGCGCATACCATCCTCGACAATGCCGAGGAACTTGTTCAGGTTATAGTCAAAGAAAACACCTTTTCTGCGGAACACCTCGTCTATAAGGTCGATCATCTCGTGCACCTGCGTATCGGTCATATCGGGGTCGCGGAAGATCTCCCTGCCCTTTTTCAGCAGCATCGTGCAGGCAGCCTTTGCTGCTTCCCACTGCTGCGGTGCAACGAACTCGGTATACGCAAAGGCGAGCAGCTCCTTTGCGCACTTTTCAGCCTCAAGCTCGAATATCCAGCTCCTGTCGGGGTACTCTGCCTTTCGGTAGCATGATTCGCGCAGCATGAACATTGTCGGCACGCGCTTATGCTCGATGAACTTTGTATTTCCGCCAAGGTAATCGACCGCCCTGCTGACTGCCTTATACGCAAGCTGCTCGGCATCAGCCCTTACAGATGCAAGCGGCGGAGAGAGCCTTTGCGCAATAGGCAGGTCGTCAAAACCGACAACGGCTATCTTATCGCCCACGCTGATACCGTGCTTTTCAAACACCTCGTAGACGGTAGTTGCGGTAGCATCATTACAGCAGATGATAGCGTCCATATCGGGATTGTCCTCAAGCAGCTTTTCGACCTGAGCGTGACAGAATGAGGACATATCGTTGAAGATGGTGAGCTTTTCATCATACTCGATGCCGTTTGCCTCAAGCGTCTGCTTATATGCGGCATTTCTCTCGATACAGTCATAGTTGTACGGCTCGCCCTTCATCAGACCGATGTGTTTTCTGCCCGAATCTATCAGGTACTGCACCGCATCGCTGACACCCGATGCGTTGTCAAACACAAGGCTCTCAAAGCCGTCTACCTGCGCGGCTATCGACAGCACGGGCGTATCGCCTATGCTCTTGAGAAGCTCGCGCCTGTCAATATCGGTCATCGAATAAACTATCTCGCCTGTTGAGATTATGATATAATCAAGCGCGCCCGATGAAACGTACGTCAGCATAGAGTTGAACATATACTCGTACTTTTCATCCGCACTCTCGGGAGCATTCTCTCTGCCTATGTATTTCATAGGTATTATCGCAAGGTTTACATCAAGGTCGTCCGCCGCAGCCATTGCGCCCCTGGCAATAGTTTTGCTGAACTGGTCGTTCAGGCTTGCGACAACAAGTCCGACGTTATATCGCTCACTCATACTGCTGCTGTCCTCCGTTCCGAATTTATCTTTTTTTGCAATTCGCTTAATTCACAAATATTCAAACATAGTTAACAATAACATTATAGCACGATTTCCCGATGTTTGCAACTGTTTTTTGTATATTTTTGAAAGCTGCGCGGCTACGCCGAAATCGGTTTGTGCAAGTTGGTGAAACGCCCGTGCCGGCTATTGTTAAACCTGCATATTTTATTAACACATCAAACGAAACCACAAAATATTGAACATAAAAAAAGAGCACAAGCGGTATGCTTATGCTCTGAAATAATTCCGAGATCACTGATAGATCCTTATCTTGCTCTTTATCTCGGCGGTCTTTGAGAGTATCTCAAGGTTATTGTCGATATCCGCCTCTTTCATCGTCGGTGTGATGAATGCTATCTCGTTATCGGGTCTGCCCTTGCGCTCAATGTACATCAGCTTGCCGAACATCTCCGAAAGCGAGCCTTTGAGTTCCTCTGCATTATCAGCCTGTATCCTCACATATACCGATGTATCAGTCTGCTTGTAGCTGACAACAAAGCTCCTGTCGGCGCTGTCCTCCCAGTTTATTGCAAGCACTGTCTGCGGATGCTTGAGGCAGTCGATGATATCGCCCACAACAGCAGATGCGGTAGGCAGCTTGCCTGCGCCCTTGCCGTAGAACATAACATTTCCCACGCCGTCGCCGACTACGCTGATAGCATTGTAAACATCATCAACGCTTGCAAGCAGATTGGACTTGGGGACGAACCTCGGGCAGACGATAGCCTTGAGGTTGCCGTCTGCAAGCTTTTTGACCGAGCCGATAAGCTTTATAACATAGCCTGCATTATCTGCGTACTCAACATCGTCAAGAGTTATTCTTGTGATGCCCGAGCAGTGTACCATTTCGGGATAGATATGCCTGCCGTATGCAAGCGAACCGAGTATGCAGATCTTTCTGCAGGCGTCCTCGCCCTCGACATCTGCGGTCGGGTCAGCCTCGGCATAGCCAAGCTCCTGCGCCATTTTCAGCGCATCGTCAAATGACATCTGATCCTTTATCATCTTGGAGAGGATAAAGTTCGTTGTGCCGTTGAGGATACCCGATATCTGAAGGATCTCGTTGCCTGCAAGACACTTGTTGATAGGTCTTAAAATAGGGATACCGCCGCCTACGCTCGCCTCGAACAGATAGTTGCACTTGTGCTTCTTTGCAAGCGCGATAAGCTCTGCGCCTTTTTCAGCGACCAGCGCCTTGTTGGACGTTACAACGCTCTTGCCCTTCTCCAGCAGCCTTTTGGTATAGTCGTAAGCAAAGGTCGTTCCGCCGACTACCTCGGCAACGACCGTTACCTCGTCATCGTTGAGTATCGTATCAAAATCCTTTATCATGCGGTCTGCAAACGGCGAATCGGGGAAATCTCTCAAATCGAGGATATACTTGATATCACAGTCCTTTCCGACCTTTTTTGAAATGGACTCACGGTTCTTCATAAACAGCTCGACCGTTCCCGAACCTACCGTACCGTAACCTATTACCGCAACCTTACACATAAATTTTACCTTTCCTCTCTGAATAACAATGCTATTTATTCGCCCGATATGAGCTTTACATCAACTACGCCCGCGACCTTGCCAAGCTCCTGCTTGAGCTCGCTCACAGACACCGAATCCCTGTCAAAGCGCACCGACACGGTAACTGTCGCCACCGAATCAACGGGGATATTCTGATTGATCGTCAGGATGTTCGTGCCAAGCTCGTACAGCTTTGCGATTATCGAACTAAGCACTCCCTTTTCGTCACGCAGTATAAGATAGACCGACAGGATATTGTTGGTCAGCTGTTCCTCGTAGTTGAATACGCAGTCCTTGTACTTGTAGTACGCACTGCGCGATATGCCTACCGCCCTGCACGCCTGCGCTGAGGTCGCCGCCTCGCCGCGTGCCCGCATACCCTTTGCTGTCAGCACCTTCATTATTATCTCGGGGAGTACCTCCGAGCTTACTATCACCAGCTTGCCTTGCTCACCTGTCATATCAAGTCCACCTCCCACGCACAAGTGTACTCGTGATAAATACGAATATATCACTTTTGACGCTTTTTGTCAAGCGCGTTGGCCGCCCTGCTCAAGAGAAAAAAAGCGCCCTGCTGTGAAAATTTATGTGTGTTTTGCACATACAGACTACATCTTGTGCCAAAATGCAAATCGCACCCCACAAATTGCGGCTTGGAACGCTTTCTGTACAAATCTGAACTTTTAATAATGAATTTGTTACAAAAACGATTTCGTTAATAATATAATGCTTGCTAAAATTATTAAAAAGGTGTAAAATAGGCTTTAGAATTTGGATTTTTCAATTTGAACGGATGTGATCGTATGGACATAATCTCAGAGATACTCGAGACCGATAAGCTCGCAGACGAAAAGATCAAAAAAGCGCACGAAAAACAGGCGGCTCTTGAAAAGCAGACCGACGAACAGATCGAGCGCTTCAGGCTCGATGCACAGGACAAGACAGAGGCTTACCGCAAAAAGACCGAATCGCGTACAAAGTCCGAGGCAGACGGGCAGATAGCAAAGATAACCAAGGACGAGCAGGAGAAGATCGCTAAGATCGACGAGCTGTACGCTAACAAGCACAAGAAATGGGAAAAGGTCATCTGCGAAAAGGTTCTTTCAGGCGACTGATCTTCCCGCGATAGTGCGCACAATGTTTACAAGGAGGAACGCTGTATGCTCGACGGACTTGCGTCGAATGCGACTGTAGCGAAGATACGCGCTTTGCACGGCAAGATGCTGAAAAAAGAAAACTACCGCGAGATGCTGACAAGGCGAAGCGTTCCCGAGATAGCAGAATATTTAGCGGCGACACCCCGCTACAAGCAGGCTCTCAAGGACATCGACCCGATGACTGTACACCGCGGATTTATCGAGGAGCTGCTTGAAAAGGACAACTTTGATACCTACATCAGACTTTGCCAGTTTCAGCAGCTTTACAAGGTGCCTTTCTTTGATTTTCTTATCGAAAAAGCCGAGATAAACTGTATACTTATGCTGATAAACAGCATAAACACGGGTGTTGACCGTTCATACCTCAACGACCTGCCGGGCTATGTCATCAAGCACACAAAGCTTGATCTGCTGGAATTGAGCAGCGCGGGCGACTTTACACAGCTGATGAAGCTGCTGCGCGGCACACGCTACCACAAGCCGCTTGTCAGGGTACCGCTTTCAGAGGACGGCAAGGTGGATTACACCGATTGCGAGGTAAGGCTGCGTACACAGTATTATGTCAATCTTTTGCAGGAGGCAAAGGACTCGTTCGCAGACAGTCAGCTCGAAGAGGTCACGCGCATGGTAAAGGCGGATATACGCTTTAAAAACCTTATCAACGCATACCGCATGAAAGCGTTCTACGGCTTTTCAGCCGAGCAGATAAAGAAGCACCAGCTGAAGATCGCAAGCACGGGCAGAAAGCTTGATGAATATTATAATCTCGAAACACCCGAGCAGATGCTTGAATGGCTCTCGCGCCACGAGATGCAGTCGGAGATAACAGACGGCGCACAGATAGAGCTGAAAATGCAAAGGGACAGATTCAAGAAGCTTGAACACAGTATTTACCGTTCGTTCAGCGCACCTGTTGTGCTGTATGCGTTCACAGAGCTGTGCAGCTTTGAAACGTCCAACATCACGCACATTATCGAGGGCATACGCTACGGCGTTGACCCGTCTTATATAGAAAACAACATTTTGATCTGCTGACGATCAGGAAAGGAGTTATACTCAAGTGGGTATTGAAAAAATGGAGCTTGTCACGCTTGTCGGCAAAATGGACGAGCTTGACCGCTGCCTTGCCAAGTGCTGTGAAAGCGGCTGTTTTCACATCGAGCCTGCGTTTTCATCGGTCGGTACGGCTAACGGGCTGACTATGCTCAACGAGAAAAACGGCTACACCGCGCAGCTCAAGGAGTTTGAACGGCTCGCCGCAGAGCTTGGGATAGAACTGAAGGAAACAGACCACAGCGACTATGCGCCGCACTCTCCCGAGGAATTTGCGCTGCGTGCAAAGCATATCGGCGAGAGCTTTGAGGAGATAAGCAGGCGCAAAAAAGATGCACAGCAGAAGATATCCGAGATGAACGGCGCGATAACGCAGATAACTCACCTCAAGGGTATGAACAGCGACTTCAGGGAGATATTCTCCTGCAAATACGTTGCCTCGCGAATAGGCAGGCTGCCCACGGACAACCTCGAAAAGCTGGACTACTACGATGAGAACTTCTTCTTTATCCCCTTTGAAACGCAGGACCTTTTCTGCTGGGGAATGTACTTTTGTCCTGCCGAGGAAAAGGCGATAATAGATGACCTTTTCCGTTCGATGTACTTTGAGCGCATAACGCTGCCTAACTTTGTTGAGGGCGACTCGGACGAGGCGGTGCGAAAGCTGACGCAGAGCATATCCGAGCAGCAGGCGATAGTGGACAGCTGCCAGAAGGAGCTGGATACGATCTCCGGGCAGGCGCGTGAGGAGATACTGAAGGCTTACTCAAAGCTGGTCTATCTGCACGGGATATTCGAGCTGCACAAAAAGGTCGGCTTCCTCAGCGGCAAGTTCTACATCAAGGGGTTTGTTCCCAAAAGGGACAAGCAGAGATTTTCAGACCTTATGAAAGATTTCGATTCGCTGGCGGTAACGTTCATGCCGCCCGATACCGATGCGAACTGCACCCCGCCTACGATACTGAAAAACAGCATTTTTACAAGGCCTTTCAGGATGCTGGTAGAAATGTACGGTCTGCCGAACTACGGCGGCTTCAACCCGACAGCATTCGTGGCGGTGACATACTCGATACTTTTCGGAATAATGTTCGGCGACCTCGGTCAAGGCTTCCTTGTGGTGCTGCTTGGCTTTATCGTCGGCAAAAAGATAAACAGGGACGCAGGCGGCATAATGATACGCTGCGGCCTTGCAAGTATGATATTCGGCACGCTCTACGGCTCGGTATTCGGCTTTGAGGATCTGCTCGACCCGATGTATGAACAGCTTGGCATAAGCTTCCTGCCGCTGAAAGCGTTCCACGAAACAGGGTTCATCCTGCTGACTGCGGTGGGCATAGGCATTGCGCTGATAGCTTTTTCGATGCTGATAAACATTTACGTCGGCTTTAAGGAAAAGGACTACGAAAAGGCGATATTCGGCTGCAACGGCATAGCGGGGCTTATCTTCTACGGCTCGGTTGTCACCGGACTTGTGGCAACGATAATGTTCGATGTCAAGATAATGTCCGCACCGTTTGTCATCTGCCTGATAGTTATACCGCTGCTTTGTATATTCTGCCGCGTTCCTTTCTCGCTGGCAGTCAAGTACAAAAAGTTCCGCCTCAGCGCTGACGAGGAGGAAAAGGTCACTATCGGCGGATTTATCGTAGAGAACTTCTTTGAGATGTTCGAGTTTATGCTTTCATACATCTCAAACACCATGTCGTTTCTCAGAGTCGGCGGATTCGTGCTTTCACACGCAGGCATGATGCTGGTGGTAATGACGCTTATGGATATGGTATCATCGACCGCACAGCCGTTTGTGCTGGTAATAGGAAACGCATTCGTTATGGCTATGGAGGGTATGATAGTAGCTATACAGATAATCCGTCTGGAATTCTACGAGATATTCAGCCGTTTCAGCGAAAGCGACGGCGTGCCGTTTGAGCCTGTAACAGTCAGCTTCTCCGCACAGGCGGAATAAGAATAAAAACAATTATTACGGAGGAAACAAATTATGCTTATCTTTTTCTTACCACTTATCGCGCTCGCACTTATCTGCGTGCCATTTATGTTCATCGCTAAAAAGGTCAGGACCGGAAAGGCTTGCAGGAGAGCCTTTATCGGAAATCTCTGCTCGTTTGCGGGCGTTATGCTGCTTGCGATAATCCTGCCTATCGGCGGATTTGTAAGCGCTGCGACCGAGGAGGGCGTTGCGACAGTCGTTTCAACGGGCGCAGGTCTTGGCTACCTCGCTGCTGCCCTTGCAGTAGGACTTTCCTGCATAGGCGGCGGTATCGCCGTTGCAGCGGGCGCACCTGCGGCTATCGGTGCGGTATCGGAAGATCCGAAGTCATTCGTCAAGGCACTTATCTTCGTCGTTCTGGGTGAAGGTATCGCTCTGTACGGCGTGCTTATCTCTATCCTTATCCTCTCGTACGTTTCAAAGTAGTGCGGGGAACAGTTGGGGGAAACCCTTTTGGAGAAGGGTTATCCCCCAAGCCCCCTTCCTAAACCTTTTAATGACTTTTCAGCAATGGGAGACAAGCTCCCATCACTGAAAAGTGTTAGAGAGTTCAGAAAAGAAAGTTTGAGAAAAAACGCTCCCAAGAGAGCAACCTCAATTATTCACCACGCTACCTGAAAAGGATGAAAGATAATGAAATTCTATCTTATAAGTGACAATATAGACACTCAAATGGGTATGCGGCTTGCGGGTATCGAGGGCATTGTCACGCACACGCCCGAACAAACGCAGCAGGCTCTTGACGAGGCTATGAAAATGGACGATGTGGGTATCGTGCTTATGACCGAAAAGGCTGTCAGGCAGATACAGGAAACGGTCTATGACTACAAGCTGACCTGCAAGCAGCCGCTGATAGTCGAGATACCCGACAGACACGCCACATCAAAGATATCCGACACTATCTCGCGGTATCTTTCCGAGGCGGTCGGCATCAAGCTTTAGACTTAACGGAGGCTGAGTATGTCACTATTCTCAAAAAACAAGCAGGTGCCACGATCCCGAGGCAGGGTGGATATCTTTGATATCGACTATCCGCTTGACCGTTCCCGCTGGCTCGATGTTTTCTCCGCTTGTGCGGGGCGTTCTATCATAGTGCAGGAGGCTTTTGCCGAGCTTATCGTTCAAGACCGCGACTGGTTCGTTGACTTTGACGCGCAGACACTGTCCTTCGGAAATGACGCTTACCCCGTGCAGTTCATCGGCTCGGAATCGAGCATCAGCAGCACATGGATGTGGGGCTGGAACAACATCAACCGATTTGATGAAAACATAACAGGTCTTGCAAACCGCGTGAAAGAACTCGGTGAGAAGTGGGGACTGCAAGCGCTTATGACAAAGCAGTTCGGGCTGAACGAGACCTTCAATGCGCACTCGCTGGCGATGGTCGCAACGGGCATCGCGGGCGGCGGGAAATACTGCTACTACATAGGTCCGCACGACAACGGCGCGGCGGTGATGGCTGTTCCCGTGAGCGATGAACGGGTATTTGCACCTGTGGATATCGCGGTGTTCGTAAACCGCGTGATGCGCGCGATACAGCAGTTCGACCTTGACCACAGGATATTTGCAGAAAGTCTGCTGCTGTGGAACGGCACTCCGTTTGAGCGCGACGGCAACAAAATAGTTGCATATTTTCCGCAGCAAAGGCTTATGCTGAAGCTCGAAAACGCAGGCGGCTATGACCGCATAACCAACATAAAGACGATTTAAGGAGGTCGCTGCTGTTTGCAGCGGTATGGATATGAAAAACGAGACCGAAAAGCTGAATAAATTCAAGCTGGCTGTCTTTTCAGGGGTCGAGCAGCAGGCGCAGGATATAGTAAACGAGGCGCAGGAGCTGCAAAAACAGCGGCTTTCCGAGGCGCAGGATAAGACACGCCACGAGATGCGTGCAGAGCTTGAAAAGATAGAAAAGCAGTTCGAGGCACAAAAGGTCCGTGCGATATCATCACGCAAGCTCGAGGCGCAGAGAAACGTGCTGACGCACCGCAGCGAGATGATGCAGAAAGTCTTTGACAACGTATGCAAAGCCCTTTTGGAATTCTGCGGCAGCGAAAAGTATCCCGATGAGCTGAAGCAGCGTCTTGACAAGATAGCGCAGCAGACGCAGGATAAAAAATGCACGGCTTATTTTGCAAAGCGTGATATGCAGCTTGCACAGCAGCTTTGCCAGGGAACGAACTTTACGCCGCAGCAGTCACAGTCGATAACGCTGGGCGGTGTGACGGTCATCTGCGAGGAAACGGGCATTGCCTACGACAGCAGCTTTGATACCGCGCTTGAACAGCAAAAACAGAATTTCATCAAAGCCTCAGGGCTTGCACAGATATAGAAAGGCATTAGTCAGATGGATACGATTTTTTCTATAAACGGTCCCGTAGTCAAGGTAAAAAACGCAAGAGCATTTTCTATGCAGGAAATGGTCTATGTCGGCAACAAGCGCCTTATCGGCGAGGTTATAAGAGTTACCGAGAGCTTTACGACCATTCAGGTCTACGAGGGCACAACGGGACTTCAGCCGGGTGAGCCTGTTGAGGGTACGGGCGCACCTATGAGCGCAACACTCGGTCCGGGGATACTTGACAACATCTTTGACGGTATCGAAAGACCTCTTAAAAAGCTTGAGGAGCTGTCGGGCGCATTCATCGCAGACGGCGCGAATGTTTCAAGCATTGATACGCAAAAGAAATACAACTGCTCAATGACTGTAAATGTCGGCGATAAGCTCAATGCAGGTGATGTTTACTGCACCTGCCCCGAAACGCTGCTTATCGAACACAGATGTATGCTCTCGCCTCTTTCAAAGGGCGGCGAGGTCATCTGGCGCGCCCCCGACGGCGAGTACACGGTCAACGACACGGTGGTGAAAATAAGGCTTGCAAACGGCGACGAGCAGGAGCTCACCCTGTGCCAGAAGTGGCCTATCAGAACGCCGCGCCCGTGCAGGCAAAGGCTTCACGGCACACGTCCGCTTATCACGGGGCAGAGGATAATCGACACGGTGCTGCCTATAGCAAAGGGCGGTACTGCGGCTATCCCCGGCGGTTTCGGAACGGGAAAGACTATGACGCAGCACCAGCTTGCAAAATGGTGTGATGCGGATATAATCGTATACATCGGCTGCGGCGAGCGCGGAAACGAGATGACCCAGGTGCTTGAGGAGTTCTCCGAGCTTATCGACCCGCACACACAGCGCCCTCTGACCGACAGAACGGTGCTTATCGCAAACACATCAAATATGCCTGTTGCCGCAAGAGAGGCATCTATCTACACGGGCATAACGCTTGCGGAGTATTACAGGGATATGGGCTATCATATCGCGATAATGGCGGACTCGACATCGCGCTGGGCTGAGGCTCTGCGTGAGATTTCGGGACGGCTTGAGGAAATGCCCGCAGAGGAGGGCTTCCCTGCTTATCTGCCCTCGCGTATCTCCGAATTTTACGAGCGTGCAGGCTATGTTGAGAACTTAAACGGCACTGAAGGCTCGGTAACGATAATCGGTGCGGTATCGCCGCAGGGCTCTGATTTCTCCGAGCCCGTTACGCAGAACACCAAGCGCTTTGTGCGCTGTTTCTGGGCGCTTGACAAATCGCTGGCATATGCAAGGCACTACCCCGCTATCAACTGGAACACCAGCTACTCGGAGTATGTGGGCGACCTGGAGGAATACTACACCAAAAACGTCAACAAGGATTTCATCAGCGTAAGACAGGAGATATCGACCATACTGGTCGAGGAAAACACCCTTATGGAGATAGTCAAGCTGATGGGTACTGATGTCCTCCCCGATGACCAGAAGCTTCTTATCGAAACTGCAAGGATAGTGCGCGTGGGATTTTTACAGCAAAACGCTTACCACAAGGACGACACCTATGTTCCGCTTGAAAAGCAGTATCTTATGATGAAGCTCATTACCGATTTTTACGCGCTGGCAAAGAAGGCGCTTGCGGACGGAACAGCGTATGACAAGATACTCTCGCTCGGGTGGGCAGACAGGATAGTCAAGGTAAAATACGATATACCTAATGACAAGCCCGAAATGTTTGACGAGTATACAAAGCAGATGATACAGGACTTTGAAAAGCTGACGGAGGTGGCATAGTTGGAGCTGAAATATGTTGGTCTCTCCGAGATAAACGGACCTCTTGTAGTGCTTGACAAGGTAAAGAATGTAGCATTTGACGAGATCGCACAGATACAGCTTTCGGACGGCTCGCGCAGACTTGCCAGAGTCGTTGAGGTCGAGCAGGAAAAGGCTGTGCTTCAGGTGTTTGAGGGCACAAAGGGGCTCTCGCTGACAAACACGACCACGAAATTTACGGGCAAACCTATGGAGCTTGCGCTTTCAAAGGAAATGCTGGGCAGGATATTCAGCGGTTCGGGCAGACCTATCGACGGACTGGGCGACATTATCCCCGAAAAGTATAAGGACATCAACGGAAGCCCTCTGAACCCTGTTTCAAGAACATACCCAAGGAACTACATCAACACGGGTATTTCCTCTATCGACGCGCTTATGACGCTTATAAGAGGTCAGAAGCTGCCTATCTTTTCAGGCTCGGGACTTTCCCACAACAAGCTTGCGGTGCAGATAGCAAGGCAGGCAAAGATAGCAGATGACAATGGACAGGGCTTCGGTATAGTTTTCGGCGCGATGGGCGTTAAAAACGACGTTGCGGACTACTTCAAGCGAAGCTTTGAGGAAACAGGCTCGCTGGAGAGAGTTGCTATGTTCATCAACCTCTCAAACGACCCTATCATCGAGAGGATACTTACCCCAAGATGTGCGCTCACCTGCGCGGAATACCTCGCGTTTGAGCATAATATGCACATTCTCGTTATACTTACCGATATGACATCATACGCAGAGGCGTGCAGAGAGTTCTCCTCCTCAAAGGGCGAGATACCGGGCAGAAAAGGCTACCCGGGATACCTCTACTCCGACCTTGCGTCGATATACGAAAGGGCAGGCATCGTCAAGGGCTCGACAGGCTCGGTAACGCAGATACCGATACTTACTATGCCAAATGACGACATCACCCACCCTGTCCCCGACCTTACGGGATACATCACCGAAGGTCAGATAGTTATGGACAGACACCTTGAACAGACAGGCACTTACCCCGCTGTTTCGGTGCTCCCAAGCCTTTCAAGACTTATGAAGGACGGCATCGGCGAGGGCTACACCCGAGAGGACCACTCAATGTGCGCAAACCAGCTTTTCGCGGCTTACTCAAAGGTACAGGACGCAAGAGCGCTCGCATCGGTCATCGGTGAGGAAGAGCTTTCTGCGGGCGACAAGGCATATATGCACTTCGGAAAGCTGTTTGAGGAGCATTTTATCAATCAGGGCTTTGACGTTAACCGTTCTATCGAGGAAACTCTCGATCTGGGCTGGGCTTTGCTGTCCACTCTGCCAAAGGCGGAGCTTGACAGAGTAGATGAGGAGCATCTGAAAAAGTTCTACGACCCAGATAAAGCAAAAGCATTGTTTGGCGAATAGTTATCTGTATCATCTATGTGAAAGGCGGTGTTATCAATGGAGCAGCAGGTGTTCCCTACCAAGGGAAATCTTATGCTGTCAAAAAAGGCTTTGCAGCTGGCTACGCTTGGCTACGACCTGCTTGACAGAAAACGAAATATCCTTATCCGCGAGCTGATGAAGCTGGTGGACAAGGCGCAGATGCTGCGCGCATCTATTGAGGGCACCTACTCTGACGCATACAAGGCTTTGCAGCAGGCCAACATCTCGCTGGGCGTTGTTACACCCTTTGCGCAGTGCGTACCTGTCGAAAACGGCATAACGATAAGCTCGCAGAGCGTTATGGGCGTTGAGCTTCCTACGGTCACGCTCGAAAAACAGCCGCCGCAGGTACACTACGGCTTTGCAAGGACAACTGCAACGCTTGATATGGCTTACATCGCCTTTGAAAAGGTAAAGGAAATGACCGCTGTGCTTGCAGAGGTCGAAAACGGCATTTACAGACTTTCCGTGGCGATAAGAAAGACACAGCGCCGCGCAAATGCTCTGCAAAACATCATTATCCCGAGGAACCAAAGCATCGTGAAATACATCACCGACTCGCTTGAGGAAAAGGACCGTGAGGAGTTCTCACGTCTGAAGGTCATCAAGGCGACAAGGCTCAGGGCGCAGAAACAGGACTGAAACAGCAAAGGAGAATAGTATGAACACTGTCAAAAACATCTTCAAAAATTTCTGGATACTGTCGGTATTTTGTATCGTACTGGGCATTGCACTTATTGCCGACCCCGGATTTTTCACAAAGACTATCGGCTACATCATCGCGGGGCTTCTCGTTTGCTACGGCGCAGTCATGCTGATAATCTACTTCACCAAAAGCAGCGAGGGCTTTTTTGAGAACGGACCCAAGCTTGTGGGCGGACTGCTTTTGTGCGCCGCAGGCGTGTTTGTGTTCATTCAGCCCGACATCATATCAAAGGTCGTGGCTATCGTGTGCGGAATGTATATGCTGATAAACGGCATAGTCAATCTTCAGGGCACGCTGAAAATGCGCAAGGCGGGCTTCCCCGACTGGAAAACAACGGGCGTGCCTGCACTGATAACGCTCGGCGTGGGCATACTGCTGGTACTCAACCCGATGATGTCGGTAAGCTTTGCGATGACATTGCTTGGCATATGCCTTTTCGTTGCGGGACTTATAAACCTTATCAACTGCTCGATCATCGCACACAGACTCAGCAAGGTAAGCAAAAACTCCGATTCTACCGAGCTTGCTGTAAGAGACGGCAAAAACGAAAGCACGGATATAATAGATATCTGACCTGTATTGTCTGTTTTGACCAAAAATCTTTATGCACTGCACTGCATATTTGCAGGATAGTAAGAAAATGCCGAAACGACTTGAAAAGGACATATTTATAAAGTATACTCATAAAAGTAAAAGTATCAACCGTTAAGTCAGGGAAAGGAATGGATCATTTATGACGAATGTGCCGGGAATTTTCGGTTCAGATGTATTCAACGAGTCGGTCATGAGGGAAAGACTCCCCAAGACTACCTACAAACAGCTGAAAAAGACCATTGAAGACGGCGTGCCGCTGGACATCGAGCTTGCAAACGTTGTTGCAAACGCTATGAAGGACTGGGCAGTTGAAAAGGGCTGTACCCACTACACACACTGGTTCCAGCCGATGACGGGCATCACCGCGGAAAAGCACGACAGCTTTATCTCCCCGACTGATGACGGGCATATCATTATGGAGTTCTCGGGCAAGGAGCTTATCAAGGGCGAGCCTGACGCATCGAGCTTTCCCTCGGGCGGATTGAGATGCACCTTCGAGGCAAGAGGCTACACCGCATGGGACCCGACCTCTTACGCATTTATCAAGGCAAACACTCTTTGCATACCGACTGCGTTCTGCTCCTACGGCGGCGAGGCGCTTGACAAGAAAACTCCGCTGCTGCGCTCGGTAGACGCTGTAAACAGGGCTACCCTGCGTATACTCAAGCTGTTCGGCTCGGACGCTACGAGAGTTATCGCAAACGCAGGTCCCGAGCAGGAATATTTCCTTATCGACAGAGAGATGTACTCTCACAGAAAAGACCTTATCTTCGCAGGCAGAACGCTCTTTGGCGCACCCGCACCAAAGGGACAGGAACTTGACGACCACTACTTCGGCACTATCAAAACAAGAGTTGCCGCATATATGAAGGACCTTGACGAGCAGCTGTGGAGACTTGGCATATACTCAAAGACCAAGCACAACGAGGTCGCTCCCTCACAGCACGAGCTTGCACCTATCTACAACACCGTCAACATCGCGACTGACCACAATCAGCTGACGATGGAGATAATGAAGCGTACTGCAAGAAAGCACAACTTCAAGTGCCTGCTGCACGAAAAGCCGTTTGACGGCATCAACGGCTCGGGCAAGCACAACAACTGGTCGCTTGCTACAAACACGGGCGTAAATCTTCTCGAACCGGGAAAAACTCCTGCTGAAAATGCACAGTTCCTGCTTGTTCTGGCGGCTATCATCAAGGCAGTCAACAAGCATCAGGATATTCTGCGCGCATCTGTTGCGACCGCAGGCAACGACCACAGGCTCGGCGCAAGCGAGGCACCGCCTGCTATCGTTTCGATATTCCTCGGTGACGAGCTGACAGATATTCTGCAATCTATCGTTGAGGGCACAAAGTACGAGGGCAAGCGCGTTGAAATGGAGATAGGCGTTGACGTTCTGCCGCACTTTACAAAGGACACGACCGACAGGAACAGGACCTCTCCGTTTGCTTTCACAGGCAACAAGTTTGAGTTCAGAATGCCCGGTTCAAGACTTTCCGTTGCAGGACCAAACACCGTAATCAACACTATCGTTGCGGAGACATTTGACGAGTTCGCCGATGTGCTTGAAAAGGCAGACAACTTCCAGGACGCTCTTGACGACCTTATCAAAAAGACTATCAAGGAAAATGCAAATATCATCTTCAACGGCAACGGCTATGCTGACGAATGGTGCGAGGAGGCTGAAAAAAGAGGACTTCTCAACCTCAAAACCACACCTGACGCAGTACCCTGCTTTGAGTCGCCCGAGAACATCGCACTGTTTGAAAAGTACGGCGTTTACACCGAGACAGAGCTTCATTCGAGAGTGGAGATACTGCTTGACGAATACTGCAAAACGATATCTATCGAGGCAAACACTATGGTAGATATGGCGAAAAAGGACATTCTGCCTGCTGTTGCTACATACATCAAGGAGCTTGCAAGGACTGCCGAGCTTGCAAAGAACTGCGGCGCTGACGTAAGCTTTGAAACGGATATGGTAAAGCGCCTGTCCGAGCTTTCCGCAAAGATGTACAAGAACCTCGGCACACTTGAAAAGGCTGCCGCAGAGGCAAAGGGCATCGGAGACATCAAAAAGCAGGCTAACTACTACCGCGACAGCGTTATCCCTGCGATGAACGAGCTTCGCGCTCCCGCTGACGAGATAGAGTCGCTGGTGGGCGAAAAGTACTGGCCGTACCCGACCTACGGCGCGCTGCTGTTCTATGTAATGTGATATGGCATCAAAAAAGACCGCACAAATGCGGTCTTTTTTTATTCCGTCGTACTGTCGGTAAAATCAAGATCTTCAAGCACAACACTACTGTCAATCGGGATATCCTGCTCGCTGGGCACATTGGGATTTCTCTGCGCCCTCTCGAAATCCTCGGTATAAACGTCTTTTGAAATGATATACGTTTCGTTGAGCTTGTTGTGATCGGTGAAATCAAACTCCTGCAAGCGTCCGTCATCCTCGATCTCCTCGAACACGGGCGGTTTCTCCTGCTTTTTCAGCTTATCGGTAAATATCTTGCGCTCGTACAGCTCGTCGTCCTGCCTGTCATACTCCTCATCGGTAAGCGAGGTCTTGGTGAACTTGCCGTCTATGTACATATGCTTTCTTTGCAGATAGTCCTCGGGGGTGTCGCCCTTTTCGTACTGCGGCGGCTCGGGCACGGGCTTGTCAAATATCTGCTCGGCGTTGTCGCTGTATATGTTACCCTTTGCGGACTCTATAAGCTGCTTTTTGCGCTTGTACTCGGCTACCTCTATCATATGCCCCGAAACCCTCTCGTTGAACGGGAAAGTCGGCATCGCACGCAGAAAGGCGATATCCTCATCTATCTGCGCCATAGGCAGACGAACCGCTACAAGATAAACATAAGTTATCAGAGTAAATATCGAAATGCTCGTGTCGAACAAAAGCATTATCAGCGTGTAAGATGTGAGCAGCCACAGGGCAATGTTGTTCGCAGGTTTTCCGTGATACGCTATAAGCACGCAGCAGCAAAGAATGCTGACGATAACATCCCACGCACTTGCGATAGAAAACGTGAACCTGCCTGCTGAATACAGGAAGCTTGCCATAGATACCCAGCCTGCTAAGGCATATATGAACATAACAAGCATCGCTATATATATCGGGATAGTTGTGATAAGCATACGCTTGGTTTTCAGTCTTTTATATGTCCTGCTCAGATCGGCAAGCGGCATTTGCAGCGCCTCGTCACGCCAGTTTATCCTTTCGTTTCCCATTTTGTTACCCCCGTACATTTGTCCTACTTTATCATATCACACCTATCTCTGTTTTGGGTGCATATTGTTGTGAGATGTGCGGTTTGTGTGGTGAATTGCCGCTTTCAGCCTATGCGCATAACAGAGCCTATCTTGCACACATCTGCACATTTGCCGCAGTTATTGCACTTATCATAGTCAATGACCGCATGGTTGTCAACAACGTGTATAGCGCCCTGCTCACAGTTTTTCTCGCACAGCTTGCAGCCGACACAGCCTCCCTCGCACAGTGAGCGAGTGACCTTGGCGATGTCCTTTGACGAGCAGGTAACATCGACCGCCTGCGATATTTTACGCACAACGATAAGCCCGTTGGGGCAGGCATCAACGCACAGTCCGCAGCCGATGCACTTGGATTTATCGACCTTTGCGATACGATCGATAATGCTGACCGCACCCTGCGGACAGACGTGAACGCAGTCGCCGTAGCCCAGGCAGCCGCTTGTACAGGTCTTGCTGCCGCTGTAAAATCTGTTGCAGGCAGCACAGCTCTGCACGCCGTCAAAGACGTATTTATGCGGTGTTATGTGGCAGTCGCCGTGGCAGCGCACAAACGCGACCTCAGGCTCTCCGATGCTGACCTCAACGCCCATTATCTGCGCTATCTTCCTTGCGGTCTTTTCGCCGCCGGGCTTGCACATATCGCACCTTGCGCCGTTGCTGACGATAGCCTGCGCATAGTCGGCACAGCCCGAAAAGCCGCACGAACCGCAGTTTACCTGCGGCAGCGCCTCGCTGACCTTTTCAATGCGCTCATCGACCTTGACCTCAAATACCTTTGATGCCACTGTAAGCAGTACACCTGCTGTCAGTCCGAGCGCGGCAAATATGCCCACCGTTATCAATAAACCCATTTGCGAGTGTTCTCCTTTTTGTGTCTGAACTTATCACATCATTCCCGCGAAGCCCATAAAGCTGACCGAAACTATCGCCGCTGCGATAAGCGTTGCGGGCACTCCCTTGAAAGCCTCGGGGAAATCGTTGCCCTCGATGCGCGCGCGCACTCCGCTGAAAAGCAGCAGTGCAAGCGTAAATGCAAGCCCTGTTCCAAGCGCATTTGTGAGCGATTCAAGGAATGTGTATTCGTTATTGATGTTGCCAAGCGTTACGCCAAGCACAGCGCAGTTTGTCGTTATCAGCGGCAGATACACGCCAAGCGCCTTATAAAGCGCGTGCATCTTCTTTTTCATAACTATCTCAACGAGCTGTACGAACATCGCTATAACGAGTATGAACGCGACTGTTTTGAGATAGGTTATCTCGAAATGCTCAAGCAGCTTGTAAAGCGGGTAGGTTATCGCCGAGGCACAGACCATTACGAAAATTACCGCGCCGCCCATTCCCACGGACGATTTCATCTGCTTTGAAACACCCAGGAACGCACATATGCCCATAAACTGCGAAAGCACGACGTTGTTTACAAAAACGCACCCGACGAGGATAAGTATATAGCTCATTTACGCACCCTCCTCTGCCTTGCACTGACCCTTGCACATTGCGGCATTCGGGCAGCTCTCACATGATATCTCCTTCGGCGGCTTTTTGCCCGCGACCTTATTGACAAGTGCGATAAGGCAGCCAAGCACGAAAAATCCGCCCGCAGGCATTATGAATATCGTCATAGGTCTGTCGCACAGATAAGGTATCTTCATACCGAACCAGCTGCCAAGACCGAGTATCTCCCTGACCGAGCCCATGGCAAACAGCGCAAGCGTAAAGCCTATGCCCATACCGAGTCCGTCAAGCACCGAGCGTCCGAGGCTGTTGCGGCTTGCAAACGCCTCTGCCCTGCCAAGGATTATGCAGTTGACGGTGATAAGCTGCAAAAACACGCCCAGTGCCGAGTGCAGCTCGGGCAGAAAGCCCTGCATAAGAAAGTCGATAAACGTCACAAAGCCCGCTATGATAACGATAAAGCAGGGCAGGCGCACAGCCTTTGGTATGACGTTTTTGAGCAGCGAAATTACGGCATTTGAGCATACCAGTACAAACGTTGTGGCAAGACCCATACCTATGCCGTTTTCCGCAAGCACCGTCACCGCGAGCGTGGGACACATACCAAGCAGCGTGACAAGCACGGGGTTTTCTTTTATAATGCCCTTTGTGAACTCATAAAGGGTCTTTCTCTGCTCGCTCATGCGAAAATCTCCCCTTTGTGCAGCGTGTAAACATCAAGCGCCTCCTCGCAGGCTTTTTTCAAGCCGTTTGAGGAATATGTCGCCGCCGTCATCGTGTCGATCTTTTCAATATCGTCCTCTGCGCGAAGTCCCTTGAATTTATCGGTATAATCCTTTTGTGCGACCTTTGCGCCCAGACCCGGTGTCTCGCCTATCGAAAGAAAATACAGTCCTGCTATCTTTCCCTCTTTATCAATGCCCACAAGCAGATGAAGTCCGCCCTTTGCATAGCCGTCACAGGTCATTTCGATAAGACAGTTTTTATTCTCTTTATCGGCAATTACCGAATCAACGTGCTTTTCGCCGAAAGTCACAGGCTCGGTATCGTGTCCGTTTTTACGGGTGAGCATTTCGTAATCGCCCTCACCGAAAATATCCGAACAGCCTTTTTTCATATCCTTAGTCATTACGCCCTTGTTGTCAACGTGCGCCGCATCGTGCGCTATGACGAGCATCCCGCAGACGAGTATACATATCAGCGTCAGCACAAGCGGCGGCATTATCTTACTTTTCACCTGCCTGCGCCTCCTTTTTTACCGCTGCTGCGCCCACAGGCTTTCTGCGGGTGACCATATCAATATACGGTGTTGCGATGTTCATAATAAGTATCGAGAAGGATACGCCCTCGGGGTAATTGGCATAGAACCTGATAACGCAGGTTATAATACCGCAGCCTATGCCGAAGATGACCTTGCCCGTTTTTGAAACAGGTGTTGTAACGTAGTCTGTCGCCATAAATATTGCGCCCAGCATAAGTCCGCCCGAAAGTATCTGATAAAGCGGATCCTTGCCTGCTGCCCACGAGAATGCGAAAGCCGTTGCGATAAACGCAAGCGGTGCGTGCGGAGTTATCACCCTTACCGCAACAAGATATATCCCTCCTGCGATAAGCGCCGCAGCACTCACCTCGCCAAGACACCCCGGGCATCTGCCGATGAACAGATCCCAGTAGCTGTACAGCCTGTAGTTATCAACAAGCGGTGTGGGCGCGGTCGAAACATCTGCCATAACTGACGGCATTATCCAGTTTGTCATCGGTCCGGTAAAGGAAAGCATAAGCACTATCCTGCCCACTATCGCGGGGTTTGCAAAGTTTTGTCCGAGTCCGCCGAAGATCTGCTTTACAATGACTATCGCCACAAACGTGCCTATTACCGCCATCCAGTAGGGCAGCGTAGGCGGCAGATTGAACGCAAGCAGCATACCCGTCACAAACGCCGAGAGGTCATGTGTGGTGTCGGGTCTTTTCATAACGATATTGCAAAGCTTTTCCCATATGACTGCGGAAAGCATACAAACGCTGGTCAGCACAAGCGCTCTTCCGCCGAACAGGTACGCAGAAATGACCAGTGCGGGAAACAGCGCAATGAGCACGTGCAGCATTATTTTTGAAGTGGTCGCCCCGCTGCGTATGTGCGGCGATGGGCTCACTGTCAGATTATCCAAAGCGCAACCTCCCTGTTATGTCCTTAATAAAGCTTTTGCAAGCTGGTTTTTTTCGGCAAGGTTTCGCTTTGCGGGGCAGACGTAGGTGCAGCTGCCGCAGTTCATACAAAGTGATACCTTCATCTTTTTGAGCGTTTCTCTGTCCTTTTTATCAAATGCCTTTTCAAGCACGGTCGGCATCAGCCCGACAGGGCAAGCCTCTATGCAGCGTCCGCAGCGTATGCAGTTGGTCTGCACGGGCTTTGGCTTTTTATCTTCTTTTTTGAGTGCAAGCACAGCGCTGTGCGTCTTGCACACGGGGTCGGAGAGGTCGAAAAGGTCTATACCCATCATCGGACCGCCCGCTATCGCCTTTGACATATCATCAAAGTCGCAGTCGGCAAACGCAAGCACCTCTTTAAAGGAAATGCCCAGCGGCACTATAACGTTGCAGGGTGTTTTCACCGCATCGCCGCTGACGGTCATACGCTTTTTAACAAGCGGCATACCCGTTGCCATATATTCGCCGATAAAGCCGCAGGTAGACACGTTTATAACGATAACACCGACATCTGCGGGTATCCTGCCCTCCTGCACCACTCTGCCTGTTATGTTGTAAACTATCACCTTTTCCGCGCCCTGCGGATACTTGGCTTTAAGCGGCACTATCGTCACAGAGCCTCCGCCCTGCGCCGCCTTGCGCTTCATAAGCTCGATAGCATCGGGCTTGTTTTTCTCAATGCCGATGTACACATTTTTTATGTCAAGATTTTTTCTGATATGCTCTATCCCCTCAAAAATGCGGTCTGCATTTTCAAGCATCTCGCGGTGGTCGCCTGTGAGATAAGGCTCACACTCTGCCGCATTTACTACGAGGGTATCAACGCTGAATTTCTTTTCGTCAAAGCCGAACTTTACGTGCGTGGGGAATCCTGCGCCGCCAAGTCCGCAGCAGCCCGATTCTCTCACGGCGCGGCAAAAGCTGTCCCTGTCGGTGACAAGCGGAGGCTTCAAGCCGTCTATAACCGTCTGCTCGCCGTCCGTTTCGATATCAACGCACTTGCAGACCTTTCCGCTTACAAGCAGAAGCTCGCTTATGCCCGTTACCGTTCCCGATACGGAGGAATGAACAGGCACCGACATATACTTGTCGCTGTCGCCTATCTTCTGCCCTACAAGCACCTTATCGCCCTTTTTCACAAGCACATCGCACGCAGCGCCCATGCTTTGCAGCATAGGTATGCTCACCTTTTTCGGCACAGGTATAGGCACGCTCGCAGATGCGGCGGTGTCTTTTCTATGGTCAAGGATCAAGCCTTTCAGCTTCATTTCAGGCGCATCCTCCCTTCGTTACTTTTCAACTATTATTTTATGCCCGCTTTTCTGAAGTGTTATTTTATTCTCGAGCGAGCTTGATATATGCACGTTCCCCTGCGTATCAACGGCGATCAGCTGCAAACTCTTGTCGGCAAAATACTCACCGAGCTTTTTGGTGCCGCCGATGAAAACACTTGTCGAGAGCTGGTCGGACTTTAGTCCGCCGTCACAGATGACCGTCACGCTGGTGAGGTCTGTCTGCACAGGTCTGCCCGTGGTCTTGTCAAAGATGTGTATGTAGCGCTTGCCGTCTGCCTCAAAGTATCTTTCGTAGCCGCCCGAGGTCGATACAAAGCACTCGCCGCAGGTGAATTTCAAAAGCATTCCGTCGGGGCTTTCGGGGTCTTTTACGGCAACGCTGAAATCCTTGCCGTCGGGCTTTTTGCCGTACAAAAGGCTTGACGAGCCCATTGTCACGACTGCGCACTGCGCGCCGTCCTTTTTCAGCACCTTCTTTGCCGCGTCAAGAGCATAGCCCTTTGCCGCCGCGCCCGCGTCGAGCTGCGCGCCGTTTCTGAGCGTACAGCTGCTGCCCTCAAGGGTGATATTTTCATAGCCGCAGGTCTTGAGCGCTATGGCTATATCCTCGTCCTTGGGAACTTTCGGGTCTTTTCCCGTGACGTTCCACAGCTTTGTCACCGCACCGACCGATATATCTGCATCGGGGTATTTTTCCGTCAGCAAGACAGACTGTTCAAGGAAGGTCTTCATATCCTCCGACAGCTTGCCCGATCCGCTGCGGTTAAGCTGCGATATCTCGCTTTTTTCATTATGGCTGTCAAACACGCTGTCAAGCCGCGCTATCTCGTCACATATCTTCGCGGGGTCAGCGCCCCACGTTTTTGCCGTGCAGGCAGTATCCATAGCAAAGACGGTCTTTTCCCGTGCCTGCGCGTCTTTATGACCCTTTGCAAGCATCAGCACCGCGCCTGCCGCAAACACGAGCAGCGCAAATATCACCGCCGCCAATACTATCCTGCTGCTTTTTTTCATCTCTGCCTCCCGTTTTATGCTCTTGAAATGCCGAGGAAAATATGTTATACTTTAATGTAGTTTGATCATGATGTGCCAAGCAGCTCCTCACACTCACCCACGAACGTCCGCAGCTCGTGACCGCGTTCAACGGGCAGCTCGAACCTGTCGCGCCTTATGTGACAGCCCTCGATAAGACTGTGAAGTATCTGCGGCACATTCTCGACCATACGGCTGACCGCGGCTCTTGATGATGCTGCATCGCTGCTGAACATTCTGCCCGTATTATGCGGATTTGCCTCGTAAAGCTGTCTGAACACGTTGTAGATACAAAGCTTCAGATACTCGTCAATGCCCTTTTCAAGCACCGCCGAGCCTGAGTTTTCAACAAGCTGTTCAAGCAGGCTCAATGCGCCTGCAAGACTGCTCTCGATCTCGGGTGTTTCAAACACCCATGTATCAGCGTGGTTTTCACCGAATACCGTTTCGTAGCTCACGCCGTAAATATTTATAAGGTCAAGCACAAAGCCGATAGAAAACGCCTTTTTGCCGTTTTCAACTGCCGAGAGATAGGACTGTGTGCAGCCTGCTTTTTCTGCTGCCTGCACCTGTGTAAGCCCCTTGGCTTTTCGCACGGCGGCAAGCTTTTCGCCTATTTCAAGCAATCTTTCGCTGCCCTGTGCAGCGCTTTGCTGCTCGGTCAAATAAAACGCCCCATTTCTTCAACATTATACAGAATAATTATACAACATTATTTATTTTTTGTAAATAGAAAATATGCCCAATATTACGGCATGATATCGGTACAAATCTTACTTTACATCAAAAATACAGGCTTTGAAAAAAAGAGAGGGTTTTATCCCTGTCCTTGACCACTTTCAAAAGCCGAAAGGAGTACACATAATGAAAGGTTACCGCATAGTTTTCATACGCCACGGAATGACCGAGGCAAACGCTGACGGCAGATACATCGGCGTGACGGATCTTCCTTTGAGTCAGGAGGGCGCACAGGCGCTTTACGACAAGCTCGAAAAGTACGAATACCCGCCCGCACAGAAGGTCTACACATCGCCGCTGAAGCGCTGCAAGCAAACGGTGAGCATTTTGCAGCCAAACCGCCTGACAGTCGAGCTGCCCGAGCTTTGCGAAATGGACTTCGGCGACTTTGAGAACAAGCCCGTCAGCGAGCTTATCGACACCGACAGCTACCGCAAGTTCATACAGGGCGGACTTGACAACCCCGCACCTAACGGCGAATCGCTGCGCGATGTGATAAACCGCTGCTACAAGGCTTTACAGATTATAATTTCGGATATGATGTACGAGGGACTTACAAACGTGGCGGTAGTCACACACAGCGGCATCATAATGAATATGCTCTCCTGCTTTGGCATACCAAAGCGCAAGCCTATGGACTATTCGTGCGACTTCGGCGAGGGCTTTGAGGTGCTTGTCAGCGCATCAATGTGGCAGCGCAGCGAGGCTTTCGAGGTGCTTTGCACCTATCCCGCAGGCGAGGAGATAGAGGAGTACAGCTACTCCGACCCCGATGAAAGCTCCTCCGAACTTCCGTCATGAAGATACTTGTAATAGGCGGCACGCGGTTTTTCGGAGTACCGATGGTGAAAAAGCTTATCGCTGACGGTCACGAGGTCACGCTTGCGACAAGGGGTCAGCACAAGGACACGTTCGGCAGCGCCGTTTTGCGTATCGTTATGGATAAAACAGACGAAAGCAGCGTAAAAGCGGCACTTTGCGGCAAACGCTTTGACGCTGTGATAGACAAGGTCGCATATTCGTCGAACGATGTGCGCTCGCTTTTAAGGCACGCGCGGTGCGGCAGATACATACAGATGTCCTCCTGCGCGGTATACCAAAGCGCTCACACAGGCATTGCCGAGGATGAATTTGACGCAAAGAGCTTCCCTCTGCAATGGCTTGACAGACCGAGCGATTACGCGCTGGGCAAAAGACTTGCCGAAAGAGCCGCGCTGGAGTTTATGGACGAAAAAAACTGCGTTTTTGTGCGCTTTCCCGTTGTGCTTGGCGAAAATGACTACACGGGCAGGCTTGCGTTTTACGCACAGCACATCTGCATGGGCTTGCCGATGTGCATAGAAAACCCCGATGTGCAGTGTTCGTACATTCATCAGACGCAAGCGGGCGAGTTTATCGCAAAGCTCGCAGATACCGACATTTCAGGCGCTGTAAACGGCTGCTCGGTCGGAACGGTATCACAAAGAGAGATAGTATCCTGCATTGAAAAAATAAGCGGCAGACAGGCTATCTTTTCACCAAGCGGCGACAAAGCGCCTTATGACGATACCGCGAGCGATACATCTTACGACTGCACAAAGGCGGAGTCAACGGGGTTTGCCTTTGAACAGATAAACTCGTATCTTTACGCTCTGCTCGGGCGAGAGAGCGAAAAATTCAAAAATAACTAAAAAGGGGGTACAGCCGTGCTGACCGTCAGACAGATAAAAATAAAAGCGCGAAGTGCGCTCAATGACAAAATGGGTGACGCGCTGACTATAACCATGCACGCTGTCACAAACATATGTATGATAGCCCTGCTGGAGTTCTCGCTGTACCTGATACTTGCGCGCTTCGGTCTGGGATATTACTACGACCTGCGCAACATCGTCAAAATACCCTGGGTAGCGGTGATGTGGGGCATACAGGCAGTGGTGATAATCAGCTTTCTGACCTATCAGCGCATGATAACCCGCAGGCTGTTTGTGGATATTTCGGTAGGCAAGGACTATATCCCCACACGGCAGTACATATTTGCACACACAAACGAGTTTATCAGGATATCCCTGCGTTCATCGCTGATAATGAATTTTCTCAAAGCGGTGATGTTCTCGCCTATCGTGCTTTCGGTCTATCTTATCTATATGTGGGGACAGCGCAACCGCACGGACGAGCTCACCTCGCTGGGACTTTTCGTATTTATGCTGTGTATCGGCTTTACGATAATCTGGACAGGCATTTTCATCAAGTACTGTGCATCGCTCGCACTTGCGCCGTACATAATGTCGCTCAATCCGCGCACGAATGTATTTGATGCGTGCGACCTCTCGGCAAAGCTGATGGACGGGCACTACGGACAGTATCTTTCGGTGCTGCTTTCGTTTGTGGTGTATCTTCCGCTGATGATACTTATTTACCCGATCTTTGTGATATATCCGTTTCTGGAGACTTCGTACAGCACTATGGTAAAGGACATTATGGGCGATTACTGGCAGGATAAGGTGCCCGCGATGATAAGAAGATGGCAGAAATATCAAAAGTGACATTTACCTGCACCTGCGATGAGGACGGCAGAAAGCTCGGCGATGTTCTGCGCGCGCACGGCTTTTCACGAAAGCTTGTCACGCGCCTTAAACGAACAGAAAACGGCATCCTGCGCGGCGGTCTGCCCATAAGGACGGTCGATACCGTGTTTTGCGGCGATGTGATAACCATTACCGAGAGCGACACGGGCGGCGCAGAGCCAAATCCCGCGCTTGACGTTCACATTCTGTACGAGGACGAGCATTTAGCCGTATTTGACAAGCCGCCGATGATGCCCTGCCACGAGTCGATAAAGCATCGCGGTGATACGCTTGCAAACTATTTTGCCGCACATTGCCCGGGGACTGTTTTCAGATGCGTCAACCGCCTTGACCGCGATACCAGCGGCTGCGTGGTCGTTGCAAAGAGCAGGTTCTGCGCGAACGCTCTGCAAAAGAGCTGCGATAAGGTCTATATCGGCATATGCAAAGACCTCTCCCTCGGCGGCGGACGGATATGCGCGCCTGTCGCACGCGAGAAAGAGTCGATAATCAAGCGCTGTGTGCGCACTGACGGTCAGTATGCCGCGACCAACTTTTTTGTGATGCAAAGGTACGGTCGGTACAGTCTTTGCAGGTTTGTGCTGGAAACGGGCAGAACGCACCAGATACGCTGTCATATGGCGCATATTGGGCACGCGCTCGTCGGGGACGATATGTACGGCGAAAAAAGCGAGCTTATCACAAGACAGGCTCTGCACTGCGCACAGGTGCGCTTTGTTCACCCCGTCACGCACGAAAAGCTGACGATAAGCGCACCACTGCCAGATGATATGAAAAGGATAATGGATACATAAAAAACTCCCGCATCACGCTGATACGGGAGTTTGTACTGTTTGCACATATATCAGAAAGCCCGTTTGTGCATAGATACAAATATTATAAGAGAATGCACAAATACGACTCTGTGAAACGTATACAGTATAGAGGGACAAGTTCGCTCTGTTGTACTGTATAACAAACAAAAAGCTGATGATAATCATCGGCTGTGCGCTCGCAGCGGCGGCAGTTGCTGCAATCGTTCTTCTTCGTATATTTGTGTTTTATGACACGCCGGGCACACAGTTCAAAAACATAAAAAGCTCGGACATAGAGAGCGTCACCGGTAAGATGTATACAGAAGGTTCAACCGGCGAAATAAAAGGCGATGATATAGATGAGTTCATAAAGCTGATGAGAGATGCCGATTATAAACGCTCCGACCGCTCCGACCACTACGCTTCCGTGATCTGCTTTGAAGTTAAATACAAAGATGGGAAAGAGCAGCAGATCTCTGTTGTTGGAAGTTATGGAAGCAGCGATGACAATGACTCCGGTGTACAAAGGCTTTGTCAAAATAGACGACGGTGATTATTACGAATGTGATACCAAGGAATTATTTGAGCTGTTTCTGAAAAACAGCAATTCAAGGTACAAAAAAAGCTGACCGCGATTGGTCAGCTTTTTGTTTTGTTAATATCAGTCTATCTTCTCTATCCAGCCGAATGTATCTGGGATAGTGCCCCACTGGATACCTGTCATTGTATCGTACAGCATCTGCGAGATAGGTCCTATCTCATTGTTGTTGATAGTCATTACCTTATCGCCCCACTTGAGATGTCCGACAGGTGAGATAACAGCGGCTGTACCTGTGCCGAATACCTCGTCAAGCTTGCCGTTATCGTAAGCATCGGCGATCTCCTGGATAGAGATCCTTCTCTCGCTTACCTTGTAGCCCTTGCTCTTGCAGACTTCAAGTGCAGACTTTCTGGTGATACCCGGCAGTACCGAACCAGTCAGCTCGGGAGTGATGACCTCGCCGTCGATAACAAAGAAGATGTTCATCGAGCCGACTTCCTCAACGTACTTTCTCTCAACGCCGTCAAGCCAGAGCACCTGCTCGTAGTCCTGCTCGTGAGCCTCAGCCTGACCTGCAAGCGAGATAGCGTAGTTAGCGGCAGTCTTGGCAAAGCCTGTACCGCCTCTTACTGCTCTTACATACTGGTTTTCAACATAGATCTTAACAGGGTTCAGACCTGTGGAATAATATGCGCCCGATGGAGAAAGGATTATCATAAGCAGATAGTGGTCTGCGGGCTTAACGCCAACATACGGATCGGTAGCGAAGATGAAAGGTCTGATGTAAAGTGATGTACCTGCGCTGTGCGGTACCCAGTCGGCCTCCATCTTTACAAGCTCTTTGAGTGCGTAGAGCATAAAGTCCTCATCAACCTCGGGGATGACCATTCTCTTTGCGGAGTTATTGAGTCTTTTGAAGTTCTCCTGCGGTCTGAAAAGCTGGATAGAGCCGTCAGCAACTCTGTAAGCCTTGAGTCCCTCGAAGATCTCCTGACCGTAGTGCAGGCACATAGCGGCAGGCGAGATAGGGAAATCACCGTAAGGTACGATCCTTGGGTTGTTCCAGCCCTTGCCCTCGTCATAGTTCATTACGAACATATGGTCGGTGAAGATGTGACCGAACCCGAGCTTTGATTCGTCTGTCGGCTTAGGCTTTGGATTTGCGGTCTTTTCGATTTTGATTTGCATCATTTTAAAATCCTTCTTTCCTAAAAAATCGTTGACATTATTTAACTCGCAGCAAGGCGCGGTGTAAGCTGACTTGACATCGGCAGCAGCGAGGCAATTATCCTTCACGCGGCGCGTGGAATTTCAGTAATTTGATTATATCACTTTAAAGCGATAATTTCAAGTACCCTGCGGCATTTTTTCGCGGCACAGCGAACAATATTATTCTAAAACACTAAAAGCCTGCCTTGTTTTTGCGAAAATTGTGCAAAACGTGCAATTTCTGCGCTGGAAAACGTTTTCGGTTGACATTGATACTTTTTAGGTATATAATATATAGGGCAAAAATCTGCCTTTTATTCGTTTTTATGATTGTTTGCGAAATTTTTCGGTACAATAAGCAATAGATAAAACGTCACAAGCAATATGGAGCTTGTGTACGGCAAAGTCGAATATAGTACGCTTTCCTTTTCACTTAATCATCAGCGAAAAGCACTGAACGTGCAATTCGCAAAAGGTTGTTAGCGACAGTGAGGCGCAGCGAGGGCGTTTACAACCGAGCAGCCGAACCGAGCGAGACCTTTTGCGACGACGATGTCGAGGTGACTAACCGAGAACGTCATAGATGACGTTCTCGCTAACAAGTACCCGCCCGCGACAAAATAAAAATCCGTCACACCTCGCAATGCTCGGCAGTCGCAGTTTAAATGCTTTGTGATGTCTTTTCATTGGTGACGGGACGTTGAACAGGTTCAAGTCCCGCCTACGACAAGAAGAAAAGCGCATCACGCCTCGGTTGCCTCGGCGCAATACGCTTTTCTTTAGTCGAGGTGACGGGACTTGAACCCACGGCCTCTGCGTCCCGAACGCAGCGCTCTACCAAACTGAGCCACACCTCGAATTAGCCTATACATTATACCGCAATTTTGATGGTTTGTCAATACCAAATTTTTATTTTTTTATTAATACACGTCAAAGAGGTCTTTTTATGAAGGATGTTTTTAAACAATTCAAGTTCAGAAAGGTCATTCTCGCCCTTGCAGATATGTTTATGGTGGCGGTGTCCTCTCTGATAACCAACTTTATGCTCAACGGTCTGCGTTTTTACAAGCAGACTATGCTCCCGCGCGAAATGTTCATCTCGATAAGCATCAGTATGCTTTGCTGCGTGGCTTGTCTGACGATAACGGGCGCATACAGCAAGATGTGGAGATATTTCAAAAAGAGCGATTATCTCTCCTGCATTTACGGCATAGTGCTGGGCATGTCCGCGGCATACTTTATCGTCACTATCGCCAACGTAAAGGCTCCGTGGCAGTATGCTATCATCCACGGGTTGTTCTCAATGCTGTTCATATGCCTGTTCAGATTTGTGTTCAAGCACACGTTCATCGAGATAAGCGACACCGAAAGCTCATCATCGCCGTACAAGAGGACGATGATAATCGGCGGCGGACGTGCGGGCGCGACTATCATACGCGAGATATTCGGCATCAGGCAGCTGCCCGATGTAAAGAACACTCCCTACGAGCCTGTATGTATCATTGACGATGACGCGCGAAAGCTCGGGACATCTGTCGGCGGCGTTCAGGTAGTCGGCACAACGGGCGAGATACAAAAGTACGTTGACGAAATGAACATCGAACAGATAATCTTTGCTATCCCCTCCTGCAACGAGGAGGACAGGCAGCGTATCCTTGACATCTGTTCAAAGACATCGCTTCCGGTAAAGGTCATCCCGTTCATCAGCAACGTGGTCTTTGGCGATGACAGCAACCCTGTTGTCAATCAGATACACGACATCAAGGTCGAGGACCTGCTCGGGCGCGAGCCTATCAGGTTTGACAATGACGATATAAAGAGCTTTATCGTCGGCAAGGTCTGCATGGTGACCGGCGGCGGCGGAAGCATCGGCTCGGAGCTGGTGCGCCAGATAGCGAAATACGAGCCAAAGCAGATAATCATTGTTGACATCTATGAGAACAATGCCTACGAGATACAGCAGGAGCTCATCATGGAGTACGGCAGCAAGCTCAACCTTGTAACGCTTATCGCATCGGTGCGCGACTATTTCAGAATGAACCAGATATTTGAGAAATACAAGCCCGAGATAGTCTTCCACGCGGCTGCACACAAGCACGTACCGCTGATGGAGGTATCACCGATGGAGGCGATAAAAAACAACGTTATCGGTACATTCAACGTTGCAACTATCGCACAGTTCCACAAGGTAAAGAAGTTTGTAATGATCTCCACCGACAAGGCGGTAAATCCGACAAACGTTATGGGTGCTTCAAAGCGCTGCTGTGAGATGATAATGCAGTACCTTTCGCAGCAAAAGACAAACACGACAGAGTTCGTAACAACGCGCTTTGGCAACGTGCTTGGCTCAAACGGCTCTGTAATACCGCTTTTCAAAAAGCAGATAGAGGACGGCAAACCCGTTACGGTAACACACCCCGATATCATCAGATACTTTATGACCATACCCGAGGCTGTGAGCCTTGTGCTTGAGGCAGCATCCTTTGCAAAGGGCGGCGAGGTATTCGTGCTTGATATGGGTAAGCCTGTCAGGATCGTGGCGCTTGCCGAAAACCTTATAAGAATGTACGGCAAAAAGCCTTACGAGGACGTAAAGATAATCTTTACGGGGCTTCGTCCGGGCGAAAAGATAAAGGAAGAGCTGCTTATGGACGAGGAGGGGCTGAAAAAGACCTCCAACAAGCTCATATTTATCGGCAGCCAGATACAGATAGACCCCGACAGCTTTATCGACTCTCTGACAATGCTGCGTGACGCTGCACAGGAAAACAACGAGCAGGTCGCAGTTGAGGCACTGCACAAGATGGTGCCTACATTTACTACCCCTGAAGAATTCAACAGCAAAACGGTCATCACCAAGAATGACTACAAGGATTACGATGAACACAGCAGCTCTGACAAGGACGCTGTTACCGTATGACCGCCGGCTGACAATTATATTACGAAAGGAAAAGTGACATGCAGGAAAATCAGGAAGAGCTTTCTTTAAAGGACATATTCAGTCTGCTTATCTCGAAGATATGGATAATAATAATCATGGGCATCGTAGGCTTCGGCATCGCGTTTTGTATCTCTAAATTCGTTATGCCGCTGAAATACAGCTCAACAGTATCCATGTATGTAAAGAGCAACGCCAACAAAAGCAAAGAGGATGCCAATGTCAACCTCAACGAGCTGAACGCATCAAAATCTCTCGTTTCGACTTATATCGTTGTACTGAAGAACACAAGCGTTCTTAAAGAGGTAGGCAACGAGCTTATCAGTATGATAGATACTAACGAGGATCTCACAGAAGAGAAGATCAAAAAGTGCTTCAGCATATCAAGTGACGGCACTATCAGCCCAAGCTCCATACTTAACTGCGTAAGTATGAAATCTTCGGAAGGTACCGAGGTCCTTGAGATCTCCGCAGTGACAAAAGACCCTGTCGTTTCAGCGGCTCTTTGCAACAGCTTTTCAAAGGTCGCTCCGGGAGTTCTGGTGCGTGTTGTAGGCGCAGGTTCGGTCGAAACTATCGGTGAGGCAGAGCCCAGGTACACACCTGTTTCGCCAAGAACAAAGATGAACTGCCTTATAGGCGGATTTGCAGGCGCTTTCCTTGCGATCGTTTTCATAATAGTTGCTGACCTGCTGGATAACTCGATCAAGTCAGCTGACGATATTACCCACAAGTTCGACATCGCCGTTATCGGTGAGATCGACCAGTTCGGTACATCAAAGATCAAAAAGGGTGAGGCATCGATATCTGCAAAGAGATACACGATACTTGACCCCGATACGCCTTTCTACGTCAACGAGTCCTACAAGGCGATGAGAACCAACATCACCTTTGCGCTTGCTGCAAGCACTTCGAGAAACAAGAACGTGTTCGCTGTTGCCAGCGCAAACCCGAGCGAAGGTAAATCCACCACGGCAGCCAACATCGCGATAGCACTTTCACAGATGGACTGCAAGGTACTGCTCGTTGATGCTGACCTGCGTAAGCCTGTTCAGCACAGGATATTCAAGGTAAACAACAAGCTCGGTCTTACAAACGTGCTTGTACAGATGGAGATATTCGAGGACTGCGTAAAGAGAGAGGTCATCCCCAACCTTGACCTGCTCACCACAGGTACAAAGCCTCCGAACCCGTCCGAGATCCTTGCATCCGATTACACCGCTGACGTTCTTTCGGGACTTTCACAGATGTATGACTATGTTATCATAGATACACCGCCTGTAAACGTTGTCAGCGATGCAATGGTTATCAGCAAATCTATCGCGGGCATACTGCTTGTCCTCAAATACGGCGTTACCACCTACGAAGACCTCAAGGAAGCTACGAGAAAAACAGAACTTTCAAATACAAGCATCGTCGGCTGCGTACTCAACGGCATAAAGAGAAGAAGCGGCTCTCACAGCTACAAGTACAAGTATAAGTATAAGTACAAGAACTACTATTCCTACGGCTACGGCAGCAGCGGAAAGAAATCAAACGACGATGATGCTAATACCGTAAACGATTGACGCTTATACAGTTAGGAGAAACAACTTGCTTACAGACCACCACAGCCACATACTCCCCGGCATTGATGACGGCGCAAAAAATGTGGAGATGTCGCTTGAAATGATACGCGCCCTCAAACAGCAGGGCGTTGAGCGTATCGTTGCAACACCGCATTTTTACGCGCACAGGGAGGACGGCATTGACGCTTACCTGCAAAAAAGGCAGCACGCCTTTGATACGCTTATGGCGCACAACCCTGCAACAGAAAACATACTTCTCGGCGCAGAGGTCGCTATCGAGCGCGGGATCTCCGAGCTTGACGGCATACAAAAGCTCGCCTTTGAGGGAACAAACTACATACTGCTTGAGTTTCCATACACCAGCTTTGCTGACTGGATGATCGAGGAGATAGAGAATATCACCTACAATTTCAAGCTTACGCCTATCATCGCGCACCTGCACCGCTATACAGATGACTATTCAAAGGAGCAGATGCAAAGCGTGCTTTCGCTGGGCGCGCTGATACAGTTCAACAACGAGGTGTTTGAAACGTGGGGCGGAAAGCGCTTTCTGAAAAGCGTGATATCAAGCGGTCACGAGATAGTCTTTGGCAGCGACACGCACAATATGAAAACGCGCAAGCCGAATTTCGACCTGCTGCTGAAAAAAGCAAAACCCGAATGGATCAAACGTTCCGATGCTCTGCTTGATAAACCAAAGGTACATATCTGATACCAAAGACGGAAAGCCGCGCGCTCTCCGTCTTTTTTTTACCGAGGCGTGTACACCGCGGGTTGCAATTTTTCGCAAGATGTGCTATTATTAGCATACACACGAATAATCAGACAACAAAAGAGGAAATAATAGGATCAATGGAAATAGCAGCGATAATCATACTACTTATCATATCCGCGATATGCTCGGCGACCGAAACGGCGTTTTCCTCGTGCAACAGGATACGCCTTAAAAAGCTTGCTGATGACGGCAACAAAAGCGCAAAGAACGCGCTGTACATATGCGAACATTTTGACAAAGCGCTCACGGCGATACTTATCGGCAACAATGTGGTGAACATTCTTTCATCGGCACTTGCGACCGTGCTTTTCACAAAGCATCTGGGCAAGGGCAGCGTGGGTGCGGCAACGCTGGTAATGACGGTGCTTGTGCTTATCTTCGGCGAGATACTGCCAAAGAGCCTTGCAAAAGAAAACTCCGAATCGTTCTCGATACTTATGGCGGCACCTCTGCGCGCGTTTATGTTCATCATCACGCCGCTGATATGGCTTTTCTCGGGGCTTGCAGGGCTTGTTACGCGCTTTGCGGGCAGGAACAAGAAAAAGGAAGAGCCGTCGATAACCGAGGAGGAGCTTAAATACATCATTGACGAGATAGAGGACGAGGGCGTGCTGGAGGAGCAAGAATCCGACCTTGTACGCTCGGCGCTTGAATTTGACGAGATAACCATCGACAAGATACTTGTGCCGCGCGTCAGCATCGAGGCGGTAGAGGTCGGTGACAGTCTTGATAAGGTCAGGGATATTTTCATATCCACAAAATACAGCCGACTGCCCGTTTACGAAAAGGATATTGACCACATCATCGGTGTTATACATCAATCGGACGTGTTTGAGATAATCCTTGGGAAAAAGAAAAAGAGCCTGCGCGATATAATGAAAAAGCCCGTGTACATCAGCGAGACTATCCGCATATCAGAGGCGCTGAAAATAATGCAGAAGGCAAAGGTACACCTTGCCGTTGTTATCGACCAGTACGGCGGTACGGAGGGCATATGCACGCTTGAGGACATCATAGAGGAGCTTGTCGGCGAGATATACGACGAGAGCGACGGCGACGATACCAGCTTTGTCAGGCGCGCAGACGGTACGGTGGTCATCTCCCCCGAGCTTTCGGTAAGCGACTTTCTTGACAGAATGGAGCTTGACGAGGACACCATACAGACGGATATGAACTCCATGGGCGGCTGGGTGATGGATATGCTTGACAGGATACCCGAAAATGACGAATGTATACTTTGCCCGCCGTTTGAGATAACCGTGAAAATGGAGGACGAGCAAAGGATAGAGCGCATGGTGATAAAGCTTGACAAACAGGAGGCATAGGCTTTGAGAAAACGTATCTTTGAGATAATGCAGATAAGCAAAAAGGACGATGCTCCGAGCATGGCGTTTGACATCGTGCTGGTGCTTGTGATATTCACAAATATCGCCGCGATGTTTTTGCAGACATTTTCCTCGCTGTCCGCCTACAATGATGTTTTTGAGGTGATAGAGCTCGTAACGGTCGGCTTTTTCTGCGTGGAGTATATACTGCGCATACTGACGGCGGACTACCTCTACCCCAAAAAAAGCAGGGGCAGGGCGATGATAAGATTTCTGTTTTCGTTTGACGGCGTGGTCGACCTGCTGACTATTATCCCTGCGTTTTTCCTTTCGGGCTTTGTTGCTTTCAGACTTCTGCGGGTGGTGCGTATATTCCACCTGTTCAGGATAAACTCGCAGTACGACTCGTTCAACGTGATAAAGACAGTTCTTTAAAACAAGCGCAATCAGATATTTTCATCGGTGTTTATCATTCTGATACTGATGCTTGCATCGTCAATAGGCATTTACAGCGCCGAGCACGCGGCTCAGCCCGATGTGTTTGAGAACGCTTTTTCGGGCATCTGGTGGAGCGTTTCCGCTATGCTGACTGTCGGCTACGGCGACATCTACCCAATTACTGTTGTGGGACAGATAATGGCAATCTGCATCGCCTTTCTCGGAGTCGGAGTGGTGGCTATCCCCACAGGTATCATCAGTGCGGGATTTGTCGAGCAGTACCAGAAGGATCAGCATTCCGATATCAAGCACACCGACATTGATAAGGTCGGCGAGATACTTGTTGGCGCAGGCAGCGAGTTTGCGGGACTTACCGTCGGCGAGATAAAAAAAGAGTACGATATGAACATTTATGTCATCATACGCGATGAACTGACCGTGCTTGCTACCGACAGCGTAAAGCTGAAGCAAGGCGATATACTGATAATAAATTCAGATAAGCTCGTTAAGCGCAAAAAGCGCAGATAAAACAAAAAAGACAGCTCACACAGAGCTGTCTTTCTTTTTGAATACGAAAAGCTTGCTAATTACATAATTGAGTATCAGCACGACTATATTTGCAACTATCTTCGTCACCCAGTAGTTTATGCCCATTACCGAGTAGCCAAGCTCCATCATGACCATTTCCACCAGCAGAGTGAACACTCTTCCGCCGTAGAACGATACCATTTCGGTAAGTATGCCCTTTTTGCCCTTGACCTTTGAATCAAACACCCATATACGATTTGTCACATACGCAAACGTCACGGCACATATCCACGAGATAAGCGTACTTATTATCGAAACAGGGTCTTTGCCAAGTCCCACAAGCTCAAGCAAGTGCTTTGAGATACCTGCGGTCACAAAGCTCACTACCGTTGTCATCACGCCGAAAAACAGGTACATAAGCATTTCCCTGTTCTTTTGGAAAAACGGCTCGAACCAGCGGAATATTTTCAGATGCACCAGCTTGTCGAAAATATCAGGCTGTCTTTGCTGCTCACTCATCACTATTCTCCGTTCTTATTGCATCTATCATCTTATCAAGGTCCGAAAGGCAAATAAGCTCGCTGCATTTTCCGCGCAGCTTTGCACTGCCCTTCAAGCCCTTTATGTACCACTGCACGTTCTTGCGCGCCTCTTTCATTCCCTGCTTTTCGCCCTTGTAGGTGCATATCAGCTCGCAGTGCTTTTTCATCACCGCTATCTTTGTTTCAAGGTCGGGCTCGGGCATTACCTCACCCGTTTCAAGGTATCTTCTGACCTGCTCAAACACCCACGGTCTGCCGTAAGAGCCTCTGCCTATCATCACAAGGTCGCAGCCCGTGTAGTCATACATCGCCTTTGCGCTTTTACCGTCCGTCACATCGCCGTTGCCGATAACGGGAATGCTCACCGCCTCTTTTACGGCTTTGATGATGTCCCAATCGGCTTTGCCGGAATAAAACTGCGTGCGCGTTCTGCCGTGACAGGTTATCGCCGAAACGCCCGTCTGCTCGAGCATTTTTGCAAACTCAACAGCGTTTTTGCTCTGCTCGTCCCAGCCTGCGCGGAATTTCACCGTCACGGGACACGCGGCATTTCTGACAACCTCACGGGCGATCTGCTCTGCCCTTTTGATATCCTTCATAAGCGCGCTGCCGCTGCCGTTTGAAACTATCTTTGGTACGGGGCAGCCCATATTTATGTCGATAATATCGGGCTTGAACTGACCAAGCATATACGCCGCCTTGCCCATATACAAGCTCTCCTCGCCAAACAGCTGGAGGGCATACGGGCGCTCCTCGCTTTCTATCTCGCAAAGGCGCGCGGTCTTTTTGTCGCCAAAGCACAAGCCCTTTGAGGATATCATCTCGCTGACGAGATACGCAGCGCCGAAGCGTTTGCACATAAGGCGGTAGGATTTATCCGCGACTGATGCCATAGGCGCGAGCGCCGCGGTCTTGGAAATGGTGACGCTGCCTATCTTTACGGTCTGCATATCATTCATCTTTTTTTACGTTACCGAACATTCGGTAATACTGCATAATGTTGTACTCGTTGCGGATATCGGTCGTCTTTTTGTCGTCATCGCTGGTCTCGAACCACTTTTTGTCAGAGTTCATATATCCGAACATACTGATTATCGGCAGGGTCTGTCTTACCTTTTCAAGCTCCTGCTGATACGGTGCAAGCGGCAGGCCTGCTGCCTTCATCACCTCGTTTGACAGGTAGTTGAGGGAGATATCCTTTATCTCCTTGGATTCAAGACCTTTATTGCTCCAGATGATGAACGGAGTCTGGTGAAGCCTTGCGTAGTCGCCCGTTGAGAGAGTAGAAACGTCCTGTCCGTAGAGCTTTTCAGTGAAGGACATAATGTGCGGGAAATGGTCGCCGTACATAACGATTATTACCTCACGGTCATAGTTTCTGAAATGATCCACCAGGTCGCCGAAGGCCTTGTCAGAAAGATAGATGGAGTCAAGGTAGATGCTTGCTTCATCGTTCTTTATGCCCTGTATCTCAATGTTGTGCGGAGTCGTCTTGCGGTTGTCGGGCGTATAGTCGCCGTGGTTCTGCATAGTGGTCGTCCAGATGAACAGCGAATCGTTCTTGTGGATATTGTTGTCCACAGCATACTTTATGCACTGGAAAACAGTCTCATCGGAGATGTTGTTGTTTATCTCCTTGACGGGCACGATATGCTCGTGGCACTTGTATTCAGTCTGGTCAAACTGCAAATACTTATACACGTTTTCCAGATTCCAAAGTCCCGGTCTGCACGGAGTCACCGCCATTGTGTGATAGTTCTGCTCGTTGAGATAGGACACGAGGCTGTCCTGCTCGCCGTCAATAAACTGCGTGAATGCCGCGCTTCCCGCAGGCATAAAGCCCATGGTGTTGCCCGAAAGGAACTCGTACTCGGAGTTGCAGGAATATCCGCCGTAGGCAGATACCGTCACATAGCCGTAGATTGATTCTTTCTTCAGCGCGTTGTAGCAGGGCATATAGTCCTTATCGGTCTTCAGGTCGCCTATGTGCTTGAAGTCGGCAAACGACTCGTTCATTATGCCGATGATGATAGGCTTTTTGTCCTTGTCGGCTTTCTTTGTTTCGTACTGCGAGAGTATCTCTACCGCCTTTTCGTCGGAATAGCCGTCGGGCTTATAGACGTGGTTGTACATTCCGTCAAAGTAAAACATCAGATTGTAGCCGACGTTTGAGTAGGTCAGCTTGTTCTCGCTTCCCGAGAAATTCATTATGATGTATCTGTTTTTCAGTCCCAGGTCATACGCGAACCTGCCCACGAAAACCATCACCAGACAGCCGACTGCTGTTCCGACAGCCGCTGCTATCCTTGTCTTTGCCTTTGCGGGTGTTATCTTCACCTTGATGAAAATAAAAATCATCACCGCGACATTTACTATCGCATAGATAGGCATAAGCGCAAAGGTGAACTTGTAAAGGTCGCTCGCCTCCTTCGCCGACTCGATGTTGAAGATGTCGGAGAACTGTATAGGCGCACCTCTGAACAGATATATGTAAAACTGCATAAATCCGTAGAATGCGAAAAATCCGTTGATTATACCGAACCAGACCTTCGGGTTTGAGAATATCGCAAGTCCGATAAGGTACAGCGTCATACACAGAGCAAGTCCCAGCAGGGTGTACAGAATGTTCGCCTTGACCGGCGGCGAGCCCATTATCATATCGGGCATCAGCATCGAGTTGAACGAGAAGATAAGCGCAAATACAAACCTGTTTACAGGCTCGCCCACCTTCTTTTTGCCCCTGCACCTGATAAACACGCGCACCACTTGCACAAGGTCAAGCGCCGCAAGCACACCCGCAGGGATAGCTCCCCACTTTATCCAGGCATACTTTTCCTTAACGCCGCTGTAATACAAAAGCGCGATAACGCCCCATATAAAATACGGCGCAAGCAGGGTGTATATCGTGAAGGCATAGCCCATATTCTTGTCCGACGGCAAAAAGCCGCGCGTGAGAAAGTTTTTCTTTTTCGTCTGTTTTGCCGCTTCTGTCGTTTCGGACTGCTGTGTGTTTTCTGTCTTTTCTGTCTTTTCTGTTTCGCCTGACGGCTCGGCAGCTTCCGGGGCAGTTTCTGTCTGTGTCAGAGCTTCCCCGCCTGCTTTTTCAAGCTCGCCCGCGACAGTTGTTTCGTCGTTCATTGTTACTCTCCTTTCGCAAGTTGTCCATAATTGCAAATACACAGTTATTTTATCACATTTCCCGCGCTTTTTCAAGCTTTATTCTGAATAATACGCACCAAATCGTGTTATTACACAAAAAAATGACCTTTCCCACGCCGCTTTCGGACTTTTGGGAAAGGTCAGTCATTTTTTCAAACACCATAACACCTGACATTATGATTTTTGTTAATAAAATTATCCTTGTTCACTCAAAAATTATGTGCTATAATATATCAGCATCGTAATGATGCTGATATTTTTTTGTAAAGGAAAGTTTTTATGGATCACGAATTTGTGCTTATTCTTGATTTCGGCGGACAGTATAACCAGCTTATCGCAAGGCGCGTGCGTGAATGCAGCGTTTACTGCGAGGTCAAGCCCTACAACAAGATAACCCTTGACGAGATAAGATCGCTTTCGCCGAAGGGCATAATCTTCACGGGCGGACCGCAGAGCGTCTACGGCGAGGGCGCTCCGAGCGTTGACAAGGGTATTTTTGAGCTTGGCGTGCCTGTGCTGGGCATCTGCTACGGCTCACAGCTTATGGCTCACGTTCTGGGCGGCAAGGTGCAGACCTGCGAATCAAGCGAGTACGGCAAGACCGAGACCGAGTTTGACACCTCCTGCGAGCTGTTTAAAATTGACGGTCTGGGCGGCAAAAACACCGTCTGGATGAGCCACACCGACTACATAAGCGACATTCCTCAGGGCTTTAAGATAACCGCACACACCGAGCATTGTCCCGTTGCGGCTATGGCAAATGCCGAGAAAAAGCTCTATGCGGTGCAGTTTCACCCCGAGGTAAATCACACCGTTCACGGCACGGATATGATCTATAACTTTGTCAGAAATATATGCGCCTGCAAGGGCGACTGGACTATGGGCAACTACGCGCAGACTGCTATCAGACAGATACGCGAAAAGGTCGGCAGCGGCAAGGTATTGCTCGCGCTCTCGGGCGGAGTGGATTCATCTGTTGCGGCGGCGCTGCTTTCAAAGGCTGTCGGCAGCCAGCTCACCTGCATATTCGTTGACCACGGCTTTATGCGCAAAAACGAGGGTGACGAGGTCGAGGCGGCTTTCAGCGACTGGGATATAAACTTTATCAGAGTCAATGCTAAAGCGCAGTTTATGGACAAGCTGCGCGGTGTGAGCGAGCCTGAGGCAAAGCGCAAGATCATCGGTGAGGAGTTTATAAGGGTCTTTGAGCAGGAGTCCAAAAAGATCGGCGCGGTAGATTATCTCGCGCAGGGCACTATCTACCCCGATGTTATCGAGTCGGGAAGCGGTGATGCGGCGGTCATCAAGTCGCACCACAACGTTGGCGGTCTGCCCGATTATGTGGATTTCAAGGAGATAATCGAGCCGCTGCGTATGCTTTTCAAGGACGAGGTGCGCAAGCTCGGTACAGAGCTTGGTCTTTCGGATACTCTTGTGTGGAGACAGCCGTTCCCCGGTCCCGGACTTGCGATAAGGATCATCGGCGAGATCACCGACGAGGGACTTGAGGTGCTTCAGGACGCAGACCTTATCTTCCGCGAGGAGATCGCAAAGGCAGGCTTTGACCGCAGCATAAACCAGTATTTCGCAGTGCTGACAAATATGCGCTCGGTAGGCGTTATGGGCGATTTCAGAACATACGACTACACCCTTGCGCTGCGCGCGGTGACCACTACGGACTTTATGACCGCGGAGTTTGCACGCATACCGTACGAGGTGCTTGAGGTGTGCGCAAGCCGTATCGTCAACGAGGTAAAGAATATAAACCGAGTTGTGTACGACATCACCACCAAGCCGCCCGCAACTATCGAGTGGGAATAAAAGCATTACAGCCCGACCGTGTTTGGTCGGGTTTTTTGTTTGTGCAAAAAGGGTCTTCTCAAAATCGGTCAGCGGTGTTATAATATGATTGACCGATACGGTCAGGAAAGGAGAGGACACCTTTGAACGAGAGCTTTTTTCAGCTGCCGCAAGAAAAACGCATGGCGATAATCAATGCAGGATTTCGCGTGTTTTCGCGCCACAGCTACAAAAACAGCCCGATGAGCGAGATCGCTGCTGCGGCAGGGATAAGCAAATCTCTGCTGTTTTACTACTTCAAAAACAAAAAGGAGCTGTACCTGTTTCTTTGCAGGCACAGCACCGAGCTTACGCAGCAGGAGATCACAAGGCAGGGCTGCTATGACCGGGAGGATTTTTTCGACATCTTCCTCAGCGGGCTGAAGGTCAAGGTGCAGCTGATGAAGCGCTATCCCGACCTGTCGCTGTTCCAGCTGAAAGCCTATTATGAAAAAGACAAGGAGCTGCGCGGCGAGATAAACAAGCTTATCGGCGAGTATTCGGGCTACGAAACGCAGGCGCAGATGCTAAAGCTTGATAAAAGCCGCTTTGCCGAGGGACTTGACCTGAAGATGATGTACACGGATATGTACCTCGCATCGCAGGGGTACCTGTGGGAAAAGCTGCAAGGCGGAAAGATCGACCCGGACCGTATGGAAAAGGATCTTACCGCACTGGCGGAGTTCTGGAGAAAAGTCTACTCGCGCAAATGAAAGAAAGAGAAGGAGATAATATGTACGGTGCAAAAAACCTGACAATAGATCTTCCCTGCGGCGCACAGATGTACTGCGCGCGTTTTGGCAGGGGCACAAAGACGCTTGTTATGATACCGGGGCTGAATACTGCGGATATGCAGGGCAGCGCAGGAAGACTTGCGTATTTTTACAGACGCTTTGCAAAGGATTTTACGGTCTTTATCTTTGACCGCCGCAGCGGTCGTGACGAGGGTGCGAGCATAAAGTCAATGGCTGACGACCTTGCCGCTGCGATGCAGTCCTGCGGTATAGATGGCGCGTATGTGCTGGGCGTTTCACAAGGGGGAATGATAGCGCAGTATCTCGCGCAGGACTATCCGCAGCTTGTGAAAAAGCTTGTGCTGGGCGTGACGGCTGCAAGGACAGATCCGCTTATGCTGCAAGCACTCGACGAATGGATAGGGCTCGCAGAAAAGGACGATATAAAGGGCGTTGTGACAGCAAGCTATAAATATATGTACACACAAAAACAGATGAAAAAGTACAAGCTTATGCTGCCCGTCATCATGCGCTTTACGAGGTTTATGTCCACACAGCGCTTTGCCGACCACGCGCGCGCCATCTATACCATGGACGGTGTTGAGCGATTGAAGCTCATAAAATGTCCCACACTCGTTCTCGGTGCGGCGCAGGATAGAATAACGACCCCCGAAGCATCGAAGGAGATAGCACAGCATCTGAAATGCAAATGCTTCATCTTCGCGCACGAGGGTCATGCTGCTTACCTGTGCAGGCAGTTCAACAAAATGGTGTATGATTTCTTTTCAAATGACTGACAACACGCGCTTTAAGCGTTTTGTGCAAGCGGTATGACGTGCTTTTCTATAAAATCGACACGGTCAAAGATACGCGGCTTGAAAGTCCCCGTCACGCCGACGGAGATCTTCTTTTCGGGGTCTGCATAGATCACGTTGCCGCAGTCGCCGATAGCCGCAAACACAGGGCTGTCCTTATGCGGTCTGTACCACAGATAGCCGTAGCACATATTGCCGAACCTTTCCCCCAGCTGCTGCTTTGGCTCGGTCATTCGCGCTATCCACTCGCTTGAAAGCACCTGCCTGCCGCGGTATTCGCCGCCGTTTATAAGCATCCAGCCTATCCTCGCCATATCGTGCGCAGACAGCGTGACTCCCCACCCTGCTGTGACGCTGCCCGCAGGCTCGGTGTACCACTCCTGCTCGCGCGGCTGCTTGTTCATAAGAAAATCGAACTGATCCTGCTTGGTGGAGCCGCCGTGAGCGCAGTGCTTGGGTATGCCAAGCGGCTCAAACAGCAGCTTGTTTGCAAGGTCAAGGCAGCGCATTCCCGACGCACTTTCGATGATACCTGCAAGTATCTGTATGCCAAGTGTTGCGTACTTGAATTCTCCCGTGATGCCGCTTTTGCCGCCGAGCAGGTCAAGCGCGGCTTTTGTCCAGTCGCCCGACGTGCAGACCTTTGTCCACGGCTCGCTGCGGTACTTGTACGGCGCGGTCATCGTGAGAAGATGCTCTATCGTCACGTCATAGATAGTCTTTTCCCCGCGCTTTACCTCGTAAGCCGCGCCAGCAGTCGTCATAGACCGCCTCGCCGTCTTTCACCGCACTTATCTGGACTATGTTGCTCTCGTTGCCTGTGCTTTGTTCAATAAACCTGTGCAATTCTTCTTTTGTCATCATTGTTTTCCTCCGTAAGATAAGCTTTATTGCGTGAACGTTCATAGCAACAAAATGAGTATATCAAAAACAATTTTTAATGTCAACACATCTGCACCAAAAAACTTTTAAGCACTAAAAAAACGGAGCAAATGCTCCGTTTCTTTACTCTGTTTTCATTTCATTTATTATCCTGTTCGCGTTTGCGTAAATTTCCTCTTTATCGGCAAATGCAAACTCGCCGCGCTCGTAAAGCACTCTGCCTGCGCACATCGTAAGGCGCACATTTGTCTTATCCGCGCTGTAAACGATGTTGCTCACGATGTTGTTCACGGGCTGCATATTCGGCTTATCCATATCAAGCACGATAAGGTCTGCCTGCTTGCCCGGCGCGATAACATCACAATCCGCAAGCCCCATAGCACGCGCGCCGCCGACTGTTGCTGCCGTAAGCACGCTCTGCGGACTGCAAGCCGATGCATCTGCATTTACTGACTTTTGCAGCACCGTCATCAGATACATCTCTCTGAACATATCAAGCGCATTGTTGCTCGCAGGTCCGTCTGTACCCAAGGCGAGATCTATGCCCGCCTGCTGCATCTGCACTATCGGCGCGATACCGCTTGCAAGCTTGAGATTTGACGCGGGACAATGCACCGCGCTGACGTTACGCTTTTTCAGTATCTGCATATCATCATCGGTGAGATGAACACAATGGAACGCCGCGCCGCCGTGATCGTAAATGCCGAGGCTGTCAAAAAGCTGCGTGGGTGTCATGCCGTGGCGCGCGATACATTCATCGACCTCTCTGCGCGTTTCGCTGCTGTGCATAGCAACAGGCGCGCCATACTTTTTCGCAAGCCCGCCGATCGCGGTCAGAAGCTCCTTTGAGCAGGTGTACTCTGCGTGGAAGCCGAGCATAAAGCTGATAAGCGGACTTTTGCCGTTATACTTTTCAAAATCCTCCTCAAGCTCGCGCGCACTCTCCTGCGCGCCCATCACTGCGCCGCACATAACGCTGCGAAAACCCATTTCTTCGCACGCCTGCACAAAGCCGTCACGCATAAAATACATATCAAAAGCCGCCGTGCAGCCGCTTGTCAGATATTCAAGCACCGCCAGCTTTGTAAGGTGGTAGATGCGCTCGCTCGTCAGCTTTGCCTCCATCGGAAATATCTGCTTTGTCAGCCAATCCTGCAGAGGCATATCGTCAGCATACGAGCGCAGGAAGGTCATAGGCGAGTGTGTGTGCGCGTTTTTAAAGCCGGGCATCAACACATCGCCGTGCAGGTCGATCTCGCGCTCAAAAGCTGTGTTTTCAAGCTGCTGCGCATCCGGCTCTCCTACAAATGCGATCTTGTCCGCATCTGTCCAGACCTCTGCGCTGCGCAGCTCGCAGCCGCCCTGCATTGTAAGCACTTTTCCGCCGTAAAACCTTATCATAAAGCCACCTCTTTCACTATATATGTATATGTATCGTACTGCTGGTGAAGTTCTCTTGGGAGCGTTGTTTCTCAACTCTTTTTCTGAACTCTCTAACACTTTTCAGCGACGGGAGCTTGTCTCCCGTTGCTGAAAAGTCATTAAAAGGTTTAGGAAAGGGGTCTGGGGGATAACCCTTCTCCAAAAGGGTTTCCCCCAGCAATACTATGCACTATTCATCCGTAGGCTTGTTGGGCAGGGTGAAGATAAACTCGGTGTACTCGCCCTTGACGCTGCGCACCATTATCTTTCCGCCGTGCAGCTTGATTATCGAGCGCACGATGTTAAGTCCCAGGCCCACGCCTGTTTTATCAAGACCGCGCGATTTGTCGGTCTTATAGAATCTGTCGAACACCAGCGGCAGCTCGTCCTCGGAGAGTCCCTCACCGCTGTTTTTTATCGAGATTACCGTCATATCGCCCGACGGCGTAAAGGTAAACCTGATATATCCGTCCTCGTCAACGAACTTGATAGCATTCTCGATAAGGTTGTACATTACCTGATGCACAAGGTCGTTATCGGCGTACAGATTTACTCTGTCAACATCAAGTCCCTGTATCTCGATACGCTTCTGGTCTATCCTCGGTTCAAAGGTCACGAGCGTATCAACGATAGGCTCAAGCACCGAGAACGATGTCAGGTTCGGCTTTAGCTCGCCCGCCTCTATCTTTGCAAGGTTGAGCATACTGCGCACAAGTCTTGCAAGGCGGTGCACCTCTGACGAGATTATCTTCAGGTAATGCTTTTCCTCTTCCTTTGGTATCGTTCCGTCAAGCAGACCGTCAACAAAGCCGCTCATCGAGGTCATCGGCGTTCTCAGCTCGTGCGATACGTTGGCAAGGAAGCTGTTACGCATAGTATCGTAGTTTTTGAGGTTTGCAGCCATCTCGTTGAACGCGTTGCTGAGCTGCTCGTACTCCTCGACATCATAATCGGGCACGGTAACGGAAAAGTCGCCGTTGCCTATTTTTTTGGAGACCTCCGCTATCTCTTTGATAGGGTCGGTGAATTTCAGAGTGATGATGTACACAAGAAACATCGCGACCGCAAGTACGCCCACCATCGAGATGATAAAGACCTCGGTGATGTTCCACATATAGTTCTCCTGCATGGTTTTGGAGGTATACGCAAGCATATAGTAGACCGGTCCGCTGGCCGAGAATGACATTCCCGTGATGTGAACGTCCTGACTGAACGTGTCACCGCACCTGCCGTAAACATACGAACACTCGCTGCCGAAGTCCTCAAGCCCCTTTTCGCTTACGTGCGTGGGATTTGATGCCGATGCCGATGCGGTGTTGAAGATGATATACCCCGTCTTGTCACACATCAGAAAATCAGCGTTGCTGCTGATTGAATATTCGCGCATCTTGGTGCTTACAGCCTGTTTCCAGTCAGACGGGTCCTTTTCAAGCTCCTGCTTTGTAAACGACACAAGAGCCTCGGTGTTTTTAGTCATCAGGCTCTTTTTCTCGTCTATGAAATACCTTGAAGAAACAAGCAGTAATACTGCTCCTAAGCATATAAAGCTTATGAGTATTACTGCTGTGCATAATGCAAAGTATTTGAATACAATACTTTTTCTCTTATTCATGATACAAATTTATTCGTGGTTTTCTGCAACCTCAAACTTATATCCTACGCCCCATACAGTCTTGAGCGCCCACTGATCGGATACGCCCTCAAGCTTTTCACGAAGTCTCTTAACGTGAACGTCGATAGTTCTGGAATCTCCGTAATACTCAAAGCCCCATACCTCGTCAAGAAGCTGATCGCGGGTGTACACTCTGTTCGGGTTAGACGCAAGATGGAACAGCAGTTCAAGCTCCTTCGGCGGAGTGTCAAGGACCTGTCCGTTTACTCTAAGCTCGTATCTTGTCATATTGACAGAAAGCTTGTCGTACTTGACCTCCTTTATCTCTGCCTCGGCGGTGGACTGTCCCACACGTCTGTAAACAGCCTTTATCCTCGCGATTACCTCCTTGGTATCAAACGGCTTAACTATGTAGTCATCCGCACCAAGCTCAAGACCGAGTACCTTATCAAAAGTCTCGACCTTTGCGGTTATCATTATGATAGGTACATTGGATTTCTTCCTTATCTCACGGCATACCTGCCAGCCGTCAAGCCCCGGGAGCATGATGTCAAGCAGAATGATGTCTGGTTTAAGCGCATTGAATTTTACCACAGCCTCCTCGCCGTCATGTGCAAGGATAACGCCGTAGCCTTCCTTTTCAAGATAGAGTCTCAAAAGCTCACAAATGTTTTTGTCGTCATCTACGACAAGTACTCTTCCCAATGACATTTCTCTCATCCTTTCCGTATAATTTACTTCTTTTTCCCTTTTCCTAACTCCGCAAATTTGAACAAACAAAAATAATTATTTCAATTGATACGATTATTATAACAAATTCACAATGGGAATGTATGAAATATTTATGAACGAACGGTTAATCTTTGTGAGCGCATCCCCTGCTGCATTACCGATCAAACCGCCTGATAACAATTTGTACTAAAAAACGGATAGGCGTGATTTTTCGCACCGATCAAAAGCCGCGCAGGTGCGACATTTTTTAATCATAGTGTTACAAATTCATAAAATATTTTTCCGCTTGCAGTGTCTTTTGTGCAAAGTGACAAAATTTCACCAAAAGCCATTAAATGACTTGAAATTTCAAAAAAATATGCTACAATGTATTTAGCACTCAAAGAGGTCGAGTGCTAAAACAGGTTTAAAATACATTATATATAAGGAGGAACTTTTTATGACTATCAAACCGTTACAGGACAGAGTAGTTATCAAAATGGTCGAGGCAGAGGAGACCACAAAAAGCGGTATCATCCTTGCAGGTTCGGCTAAAGAGAAGCCGCAGGTAGCAGAGGTCGTAGCTGTCGGCGAGGGCAAAAAGGACGTTACAATGACCGTCAAGGTCGGCGACAAGGTGCTTATCAGCAAGTACAGCGGCACTGATGTAAAGCTCGAAGGACAGGAATATACCATTGTTAAAATGGAAGACATACTTGCAGTAGTAGAATAATTTTTTGGAGGGATATACTATGGCTAAACAGATCATTTACGGTGA
>CADAEJ010000005.1 GCA_902786965.1 uncultured Ruminococcus sp.
GGCTCGTTGGGCAAGCCCGGCTGAGATCAATCGGTCTTTTTTCTTTCTGCCATTCGAGCCTCAGGCTTGGAGAGAGGGAAAGAACTTGCCGACTGTTCATGGAACGATCGTTGCCTGCAAAGGTAAAAAGCATACCACTGCCGTTGTAGACACGGGTGATGTCCACACGCTGATGATCGGTGCAGCCGGTGTCGGCAAGACGGCGTATTTTCTGTACCCGAACATTGAGTATGCCTGTGCATCAGGTATGAGCTTTCTGTCGACTGATACCAAAGGTGACATAGCGAGGAACTATGCCCGTATCGCCAGCGAGTGCTACGGCTACGATGTGTCTGTTCTTGACTTGCGAAATCCGACCAGAAGCGATGAGAATAACATTCTGCATCTTGTCAACAAATACACGGATATGTGGCTTCAGAACCCTAAAGACATAGCATCAAAGGCAAAAGCCGAGAAGTATGCAAAGATCATTGCAAAGACAGTTATCAACATCGGCGGGGCAGATAGTTCAGCATACGGACAAAATGCATTCTTCTATGATTCGGCTGAGGGGCTGCTTGCATCTGTCATACTGCTGCTTGCAGAGTTCGGCAAAAAGGAAGAAAGGCATATCGTGTCGGTGTTCAAATTGATTCAGGAACTGGTCGCCAGACCGAAGCCAAAGGAAAAGATGTATTTCCACACCCTGCTTGAGAGTATGCCCAGCGAACACAAAGCAAAGTGGCTTGCAGGTGCAGCTCTGTACTCTTCCGACCAGGCAATGATGTCAGTAATGTCAACGGCGTTATCTCGTCTAAATAGTTTTTTGGACTCCGAAATGGAGCAGATACTGTGCTTTGGAACGGCAATAGATGCAGAGAGCTTTTGCATGCGTAAATCTGCGATATTTTTGATACTGCCGGAAGAAGACCAATCCAAATACTTTATGGTCAGTCTGCTCATACAACAGCTGTACAGAGAGATACTCACCATTGCCGATGAATGTGGCGGTGCATTACCAAACCGAGTAATGTTCTACTGCGATGAGTTTGGTACATTCCCAAAGATCGAGGGAGCAGAGGCAATGTTCTCGGCAGGTCGAAGCAGACGAATATCCATTGTGGCTATAATCCAAAGTTTCGCACAGCTAGAGCAGAAATACGGAAAAGAAGGCATGGAGATCATCACAGATAACACCCAGCTCACAGTGTTCGATCCATACAGATGATGGGCAGACCGCTGATGACTGTGGACGAGCTCAAGAGCATGCCAAAAGGCGACTTTATCGTGATGAAAACCGGGACATATCCCATGAGAGTGCATCTGAAACTGTACTTCGATTGGGGTATTATCTTTGGTGAGCCATTTATCCACGAGGACAGAGGTGCAAGGCAGCCCGAGTATTCAAGCAGAGAAAAGCTTACTGCTGCGATAATTGCAAAATACCCTCAAGTCGTTAAAGTCCCCAAAGCCGGGCCTATGGTCATAGAGCATCCAGACGAGGAAGATGAGGAGATCGATGAGATGGAACCAAACAATGACGAAAAGAGAAAAACAAACATACGGACAAACAGATAGGAGGGAAGAATTGATACTATCACGGAGAATATATGATCTTGACTTGCCGCACAGAGCCGTGACTGTATTTGTTTATCTGTGCGACAGAGCAAACAAAAAAAGAGAGTGCTGGCCGTCAACGGTTACGATATCAAAAGACCTGGGATTATCGAGAAGAACGATATTCCGAGCCTTAAATGACCTTGAAAAAGCGGGGCTCATAAAGCGTATTCCACGCAGACGAAAGACAGGCGGCTGGACATCGAGTCTCATACGATTGGAGGTGGATAAGAATGTTTAGTTGGCTTGGAGATGTGTTTGACTGGGTCTGTGACGGCGTTGGCTGGGTGTGGGATCACACGTTAGGTGCTGTTATCGGCGGAGTCGGCAGTGCTATCTGGGACACAATGTTCAAATGGCTGTTTGAGACGATCTATACCGCTGTGGCAAAGATATTTCAGGCAATAAACAACTCAGCGACCGATGTGTTCGAGCTTTCATGGGTACAAGCATTCGTCAAGCTGTTTTACAACTTCGGATGGATGCTGTTCGCCTGCGGACTTGTAGTCGCAGTTTTTGACTGTGCGGTAGCTTACGAGAACGGATCAGCAAACATCAAGAGGACATCTATTGATATAATCAAGGGGTTTATGGCGGTCAGTCTGTTTGCAGTTCTTCCGCAGCAGCTATACTCGTTGTGTGTCAACCTGCAGGGCTCGTTCGCAGTTGACCTCATAGGAATATTCCTAAACAACACGGTCAAGACCGTTTCTCAATCAGCTATGGCAGTGCTTGCTGATCTCATCAAGGAGGTGTCGCTGTTTTCGCTGTTCTTTATAATCTTGCTGGGCTACTCAACAGTAAAAGTCATATTTGCAAACATCAAGCGAGGCGGTGCAATACTTTGTCAGATAGCCATAGGCTCGCTGTATATGTTCTCAATCCCTCGTGGATATACCGAGGGTTTTCAGAGTTGGTGCAAGCAGGTCATAGCAACTTGCATCACGGCATTTTTGCAGACAACTATCTTGTACCTTGGGCTTCTGACCTACTCACAGCATCCGCTGATGGCAATGGGCTTGTGCCTTTCATCGACCGAAGTGCCAAAGGTCGCTCAGATGTTCGGCCTTGATACATCGGTACGAATCAATATGATGAGTGTCAGCCATACGCTGAGTATGGGAAGTAAACTGCTTGGAAAGGTGAAATAAACAAAGAAAATGTTTTAGTATACTTGATATGACAGCCTGAATATGATATACTTGAATGTATCAAAGCAATGGTTGCTATTGCTGAATAAGGAGAATTGAAAATGGCTGAAGAAAAGAATGGCTATGTACTGTCTAGAGCTTTGTACAAAGAAATAAAAGGAATGAACCGAGACCGCTTGCAAGAGGTCTTGACAAACATCTACCTTGACGGCGCTAAAAGCCTTGAGTCCTCAAGCGTAGACCTTGATGTTCTGCGTACTGAGATCGGTAAAATCAAAGGCGTTGGAGAAAACAGGCTGAATGAGATAATGGCTGTTATCGAAAAGGCTTTGAACAGTAAAACGGAATAATCGTATTAGTAAACAGTCGGGATAAAACCCGGCTGTTTTTGTTTTGGAGGTGCAAATTGAAAACATATATCTACCCCGAAAACCTCAGAGCCAATGTAAAGCTGTGGTTCTGGAGCGTTCGGGACTTTATAATCATCTGCACAGGCGTGATACTGTCTGTGGTGTCGCTGGTATATCTGATGAATATACTGCCTGCCGCAGCAACGCTGTGCTATGCATTCGTCAGCTTTCGTCCTGACGAAAACTCAATACTTGACTTTATTGTGACTGCCTTCCGGTTCTTCTGTACATCGCAGCAGGAATACCGCTGGCAGCAGAAAGGAGAATAAACCAATATGGCAAAAAGAAAAAACGGCGTTCAGAGTCTGCTCGGCTTTGAACGCTTTACTCGTTACGGCGTTAAGACTGACAATGGTGAGGTCGTGCTGTTCGCAGTAGAGCCGACGAACATCTCGGTAATGTCTAAAGCGAATGTAGAGATCAAAGTCCACTCGCTGATGATGGTTCTGTCAGTCTTACCCGATCTGCAGATAATCGCTATCGACAGTGCCGAGCGCTTTGACAGCAACAAGGCATATATGTACAAGAGACTTGAATCCGAGCAGAACGAGGCTGTTCGTAAGCTCCTTATAGCTGATATCGAACATCTTGACGAGATACAGCTTGAAATGTCATCAGCCCGGCAGTTTATGTTCGCACTGAGCTTCAAGAAAGAAAAGCCGGAGCAGATATTCAACACACTCAACCGAGTTGAGAAAACGCTGTCCGAACACGGCTTTACGGCAAAAAGAATGACTAAACCTGAGATCAAAAGAATGCTCGCCCTTTACTTCGGCTCCTCGCTTACAGGCGATGAGATACCCGATATCGAGGGCGAGGAATTCAACATGGAGGTGAAAGAATGAAAAAGAAAAAGATAATGACAGAAGAACAGCAAAGCGCTTTTGAAGCTAAAACCTACTTTGATATGGTCACACCGGGCGTGATAAAGTTCTACCCCGACTACTACATCTGTGGCAACTTCTATAAATCTTGCTGGGCGGTGACAGAGTATCCGCCAACGACCGATGAGTTTGCTATCCTCGGTCACCTTGCAGACCGCAACGGCGTGACTCTGCATATTTTCGACAGACTGGTGGACAGCACAGAACAGCGCAAGATCGTTCAGCAGGCAATGCGAAAAAACCACATGATGACAACTGTGAACGATGTCAACGAGAGCATAAAGGCACAAGACAACATCAATGATGTGGTAGAGCTTATCTCGGAACTGCGAAGAAACAAAGAACCTCTGCTGCACTGTGCTGTGTTTATCGAACTTCGAGCCGCAACTCACGACAAGCTCAAAGAGCTGCAGTCGGATATACAGATGGAGCTTACCAGGGCGAAGATATCTGTGGACAGGCTGCTGCTTCGTCAGAAAGAAGGCTTTTTGTCCTCTCTGCCATCGGGCTCGAACTGTTTTGGTACACAGTACGAGCGTGTTCTGCCCGCAAGCTCTGTGGCAAATCTGTACCCGCTGAACTACTCGGGCAAGACAGACGAGCACGGCTTCTATTTAGGTCGTGACAAGTACGGAACAAACATACTTGTAGATTTTGATAAAAGGACTGCTGACAAGACCAACTCAAATGTCCTTATCCTCGGCAACTCCGGACAGGGCAAAAGCTACCTGTTAAAACTGTTGCTGTGCAACCTGCGTGAGTCAGGCAAGAGCATCATCTGTCTGGATCCCGAGCATGAATACGAGGAACTGTGCAACAACCTCGGCGGCACATACATCGATATGATGTCGGGCGAGTTTATGATAAATCCTCTCGAGCCTAAATCGTGGTCGGACGGTGAAAGAGGCGGTGAGGATATGCCCGAGACCTTCCGCCAGGTCTCAAAGCTCAGTCAGCACATCTCATACCTCAAAGACTTTTTCAGATCGTACAAGGACTTTACCGATGCTGAGATAGACACGATCGAGATAATGCTGATGAAGCTTTACTCACGCTACGGCATAGATGACTCGACCGACCTTGACAGCCTTATTGATGAGGACTATCCGATGATGTCAGACCTCTACGACCTGGTCGAAAAGGAGTTTATGGCTTTCGACGATCAGAAGAAACATCTGTATACCGAAGAAATGCTTCAGAATGTTTGCCTCGGTCTGCACTCGATGTGCAAGGGAGCCGAATCAAAATATTTCAACGGACATACCAACATCAAAGACTCCGAGTTTATCTGTTTCGGAGTAAAAGGTCTTATGGATACCAACAAACACTTAAAGGATACGCTGCTGTTCAATATTCTCTCGTATATGTCAGAGCAGCTGCTCGGAAAGGGCAACACGGTAGCAGCCATCGATGAACTGTATCTGTTTCTGTCCAACATGACTGCGATAGAGTACATCAGAAACGGTATGAAGCGAGTGAGAAAGAAAGAGTCCTCGTTCATTCTAGCAAGCCAGAACATCGAGGACTTTCTGCTTCCCGAGATTAAAGAGTTCACCAAACCGCTGTTCAGCATTCCGACATACCACTTCCTGTTCAACCCCGGCAACATCTCGTCTGCACAGTTCATCGACACACTGCAGCTGGAGCAGTCAGAGTACGAACTCTTCAAATTCCCCGAGCAGGGACTGTGCTTTTTCAGATGCGGCAATGAAAGATATCTGCTGCAGGTCATAGCACCAAAGCATAAGGCAGTGTTGTTTGGAACGGCGGGAGGCAGGTAGCTATGGCAGCCAAGATAGCTAAAATACTTGCAGCCTTCGTTGACAAGCGTAAGCTTGGTAAGAAACTTGGAATACTTGTTCTATCCATTGCTTTCGGTTTGATTTTCCTACTGGTGCTGCCTGTGGTCGTGATGAAGTCGCTGGGCAACATCAGCGGTGATTCTGCCAAACCGACTATAAATACAGCACAGCTGACAGAGTCAAACATCAAGGCTCATATGTCCGATTCAAACCGTGAACTGGTCGAAAGAATGGAGCGTGACGGACAGGCTATCGAAACCAAGATGAACGAGCTTGGTATCAAGGAACAGACCATCAAGGCACAGCTGATCTATATGACTGAGTTCGATAGGCTGACTAACTTTGATGCGGATGCTTTCTGCAATCTCTTTTTGTATTCAAATGACGACAGGTCGCTGCTGGACAGCATCAATCAGAACTTCGGTCTGCAGATAGACTACGAGGAATTCATGCATGTGTACACATTGACGATGAACTCAACGATCAACGAGTATATGTTCACAGACGCTGATACAAAGAACGCAGCCGACCTTGCAGCCTGGGCAGACAACGCATTCGTTTCAGGCTGGAAATACAGAAAGGATTGCTATGGAGAAAAGGATAAGGAGGATCTTGTTCGATGTGCTGATGGTTCAGGACTGATAGAAGGCTACCTGCGTTATAATCCTGACAACAAAAAGTTTGGAGAGCATGCAGTCGTAGCCTACACCATCAAGGGTGATGTATCAGCCAAGCCTGAGGTCAAAGGCATAGGTCTGTACAGCGAGGATAATCTCGGTGTGTATATTGGCAACGATCAAGTGGTCTACGCATCAAAGAATAACGGTTGTGTCATCAAGGAGTCAGTCTCGGGAGGTAACTGGAACAAGTGGATTATCTATGACGGAGTGAAATATCCGAGCGAAATACAAGGAGGTCGATAGAGTGAAAAAAGTTTTGAACATCAATCTGACACCAGATGAACTCTCGGCTGTAGAGCTTCATTTACAGCGTAAGAACTCGACGCTTGAAGCTGAGGTACAAAAATTCGTCGAGCAGCTGTACTCAAAGATAGTTCCGCAGGCTGTCAAGGATTTTATTGATGCAAAAGCCGAACAGGAAAAGGCAGCGAAAAAGATGAAAGAGAAACCCAAGCCGTAACTCGCACCAGTTGCGCCACGATGCGCCGTGTTCGATTTTCAGGCAGCGGGTCGGGAAAGGATACCACCCCACAGGGAGAGGGCTCATTTTGAGCGTTTCTCGCAGCGCTCGATAAATCCACGAACAGCGAGAGGGAGGGAAATCGGGTGTGGTTTTTAGTTTGCAGGAAAAAGCCCGGCGTCTATGTCGCCGGTGCGTTCACATCGACGAGCAAAGCTCGCCGTGTTTGCGAAAAATAATGCGAATAGAGCAACAGAGTCAAAATCGAGAAAAGGAGGAAATACAGGTGTCAAATATGGCAAAAGGGAAAGATAAGAACGCTGTTTCGGGTTATTCTGACGGCGTCAGAGCCTCAAAAGTCAGGTTTCCGGTTTATCTCTATCCCGAGACAATGAAATCAGTTGAAACTCTGTACAAGGGTGATAACTGTGCGACCAAAACTGAGTTCATAGAGAAAGCTATTCGTTTCTACTGTGGATTTTTGTATCAGAACAAACCAGAATTGGTTGAGTATCTTGCTCCGCAGATAACAGAGATAACGGACGGTATAGTTCGTAATTCTGAATCAAGATTGTCCCGGGCAATATTCAAATTAGCTGTTGAGATCGGTATGCAGTCACATGTGATCGCTGCATCAAATGATGTCGACTTGTCGACATTGCATAAGCTCAGAGGAATGGTTATAGATGATATACGCAGAACGAACGGTACTCTCAATTTTGAAAAAGCAGCAAGATTCCAAAAGGAAGATGAATAATGTTATGGAAAGCGTGGAAATTATACGAAATACATTGCGACACGTGAGTCTGTAGAGAAAAGGGACAGTAACGATCTTGCTGCTATTCGCAAGTCGACCGGAGATCAGAAAAAGCTCATCAGTGAGTTGCTAAAAGAGTTTCCTTATGCGAAAAACAGTCTTGAGTATGAGGACTACAAGGAAAAGCCAACGGTCGCAAACGCAAGTGAACTGATCTCATCGATCGTTGAAAAGTACGCAGATGTGATAGGCAACCGCAAGAACTTTGTAGGTTACATGGCAAAGCGACCTGGAGCTGAACAGCGTGGAGCTCACGGGCTATTTAACGGAAAGGATGAACCTATTGACTTGAACAAAGTCGCAAAAGAGGTATCAGAACATCCGGGATATGTATGGTCACATGTAGTATCTCTTCGACGTGAAGATGCAGTCAGACTTGGGTATGACAATTCAGATGCGTGGCGAAATATGATAATGAAACACATAAATGACATTGCAAAGGCAAGTAAAATACCTCTTGCAAATCTGAAATGGTATGCAGCATACCATGACACTACTCACCATCCACACATACACTTGATAGTATATTCTACTGATCCTAGACAAGGTTATCTGACTCAGTCGGGGATTGAAAAGATAAAATCTGCTTTTGCTAATGATATCTTTGCTGATGAATTGAAAAGCATTTATCAAAAGCAGACGATGAACCGTGATGAGCTCAAGGCACTTGCGGAAGATCAGATGAAAGACATCAGCGATGATTTTCAGCTCGGAGAATTAGAGGATCATGTTCTGCATGGCCTTATTATCAAGCTGAAAAAACAGCTCGATGAAAGCAGCGGAAAGAAAGTCTACGGATATCTTATGAAGCCTGTCAAGCAGACAGTCGATGATATATTCCTTGAGCTGTCAAAGAACAAACACATCAAAGATCTGTATGACAAGTGGTGTGAATTTGAGAAGGCAAAGTATAGGTTCTATACTTCCAAGGAGATAGAACTGCCTCAATTGATTGATAACAAGGCGTTCAAGCCGGTCAAGAATATGATCATACGGACTGTGCTTGATATGGATCTCTCATCAGCCGAAGGAGGTATCGTCCGACAGGAGAATGATGAGGAAGAATCTGAAAGCAATCTTTCTGATGATGAAGAAATAGACATCTCCCCCACTGATTTTACCGTTAGTGATAACTCATCTGATTCCGATTCAAAACAGGTGGAGAAGCAGAAAGAACAAGAGGCTCTCGCTAATACAGCGATGAGTCTCTTTCTCAATCTGTGTAGCATTATCCGTGATGATTATGCTAAACAGCAACATAAGATGCGACCTAAAGTTGATAAGAAGCTGATGAGAGTTATTCGCAAGAAGGAAATTGCTATGGGCCTGAAGTATGATGATATGGGTATGAAAATGTAATAAACAAAAAGCCGTATTTTCCATTAACAAAAATACGGCTAAATTTTTCGCAAAATTCGGAAATTTATGATTGGGTATATTTTACCACAAAATCATCCGAAAGTCAATGAAAACAAGTCCTGATTTTAGTACACATCAAAGGGATGAATAAAAGTTATCGTCAGAGCTAACGTAAATCGTTCGTCAAAAAACAATTGCTGCAAAATATCGTATTTGTGCAGTCTCACCACTGGTTTTCACAGAATTCCGAATTTTGAGAAAGGGGTGAGCCTTTGATTGAGCTTATCAAGCTGAATGATTATCCGGTTCGTGATGTGCTGGGAAAGCTTCTGGCGGACAAGACCACCAAGCGAAGCATCATCTTTGCCACCGACACCTATAACGGATATGACGAGCACACCATAATGACCAAGCAAATGCTTCTCGGTTTCAGCTCATACGAATTACAGCCGAGAGTTTATAAATCCGCCGCCGAGCAGGGTGAGCGCACCCGAAAGAAAGCCGAGGTCTTCACGCCGGCGTGGATAGTCAACAAGATGAACAATCACCTCGATGACGAGTGGTTTGGTAGGGAGAACGTGTTCAACACCGAGGATGGCTTAACGTGGGTGACGAACAATGAACGAATAGCCTTTCCCGAGGGCAGTGATTGGAAAGCATATGTTGATTCAAGGCGACTGGAGATCACCTGCGGTGAGGCGCCCTACATAGTTTCACGGTATGACAGCACCACCGGCGAGCTTATCCCCACCGGGGAGCGCATCGGGCTTTTTGACAGGAAGCTGCGGGTGGTGAACGAGAATGCCGCCGACGGCGAGGAATGGCTCAAATGGTCGCTGCGGGCGCTGCAAAGCGTTTACGGCTATGAGTTTCAGGGGGACAACCTGCTGATTGCAAGGATAAATCTGCTGAACAGCTGGTGCGACTACTATGAAGCCCGGTTCGGGCAGCAGGCGGACAAACGGCTGCTGGAGAAGGCGGCGAACATCATCGCCTGGAACCTGTGGCAGATGAACGGCCTCAACGACAGCCTGCCCTATCAGGGGGTAACGGAGCAGTTCGAGCAGCTGACCTTTTTCGAGATAGAGGAGCCGGACCAGCCCAGCGAGTCCGACTGTCGGGTGTTTGATTGGCGAAAGGATAATTCGCTGTATTTTAAGACCATAAAGAAAAGAGGTAAGGGTATGAAATTTGATTATGTGATCGGAAATCCGCCGTATCAGGACGATACTGTCGGAGATACAGACAGGAAGCCACCTCTGTATCATTTGTTTATGGATGCTTCTTACACAGTATCTGATGTTGTTGAGTTAATTACTCCTGGCAGATTTTTATTCAATGCTGGACAAACGCCCAAAGAATGGATGCGTAAAATGCTTTCTGACGAGCATTTTAGTGTGCTATACTATGAACCGGATGCAACTAAAATATTTGCCAACACAGAAATAAAAGGTGGCGTATGTATTAGTATTAGAAATGCTAAGAAAAACTATGGGAGCATTGGCACTTTTACGATTTACAATGAACTCAACTCGATTATAAAAAGAATGGCTCCTCATTTGGAGAATAATGGACTTGATACAATCATATCATCTCAGGGGCTTTATAAGTTTTCTCCTCTTTTCTTTGAAGAACACCCCGAAGCTAAAGAAAAAATTGGAGCAGGGACAGGCAGTAAAATTGTATCAAGTGTAATGGAAAAATTACCAAGCATTTTTACAATTGATTGCCCCAAAGGCGCAAGTATACATATGCTTGGGAGAATCAACAAGCAAAGAGGATACAGATATATTCAAAGAAAGTATATAGCTGAAAATGACTCAATAGATAAATATAAACTTTTTATTCCTGAAGCAAATAATAGTGGTAAATATGGAGAAACTCTAACAGAGCCGATTATAGGGAAGCCCAAAGATGGCACAGCAGATACATATTTAAGTGCTGGGCTTTTTGAGACAGAGCAAGAACCTATCAATCTTTCAATATACATGAAAACCAAGTTTTTCAGAGCGCTTTTAGGCGTAAAAAAAGTTACTCAACACTGTCCTCCTACCGTGTGGAAATACGTCCCCCTCCAAGACTTCACCCCCGCCAGCGACATCGACTGGAGCAAGTCCGTTGCCGAGATCGACAGGCAGCTATATGCAAAATACGGTCTGTCCCAGGACGAGATCAACTTTATCGAGACCCATGTAAAGGAGATGGAATAAATGCGAGCTATAAAGCTACAGACAGCCAGGTCAGCCATGCCACGGTGCTACTGCTATTCCACCCCTACCGTGCCCGATAATGCGGGCTGGGTCAAGATTGGCTACACCGAGCAGGACGATGTGGAGGACCGCATCAAGCAGCAGCTGGGCACCGCACATATCCCCCATAAGACCGAATGGTCAGATGTGGCGGTGTTTGCCGACGGGCGCACATATTTCCGTGACAGCGACTTCCATGCCTATCTTCAAAAGCAGGGCGTTGAGCGCATGAAACCATTTGAGGGCGACACAAAGGCTCCCGAATGGTTCAGGATAAGCGGAGACGAGTCATTTTTCAAGTACACACAGTTCCGCCGTGACAAGGGCATTCTGAAAGCCCTCGGCACAGTGGATTACACTCTCCGTGACGAGCAGGCAGACGCAGTCAGCGATACATATACATATTTCACCGAGACACAGAACGGCGAGTTCCTCTGGAACGCTAAGCCACGCTTCGGCAAGACACTTGCGGCTTATGACCTGTGCAAGCGCCTTAAAGCCGCCGCAGGAGATAACGCCTGCAATGTCCTTATAGTTACCAATCGTCCAGCAATAGCAAATTCATGGTACGATGACTATGTGAAATTCATGGGAGAAAAGTCGGGCTTCAAGTTCGTTAGCGAGGTTTCTGCACTAAAAGGTAAACCATATGTCATAACTCGGCAGCAGTTTGTTGAAAGCCTTGACGATACTGTCGGCGGATGTATTGAATTTGTTAGTTTGCAGGACTTGAAAGGCTCTATCCATTTCGGAGGTCAGTTTAACAAGCTCTCCGAGGTCAAGCAGATGAAATGGACTCTGCTCATCATTGACGAGGCTCACGAAGGCGTTGACACCACCAAAACCGACATAGCATTCACTCAGATCAAGCGTGAACACACACTTCATTTGTCAGGCACACCTTTCAAGGCTCTTGCCAATGACAAGTTCCCCGACAATGCCATCTACAACTGGACCTATGCCGACGAGCAAAAGGCAAAGCGTGATTGGGACTATGCAGGCGGCTCAAACCCCTATGAGAGCCTGCCCAGGCTCAATATGTTCACCTATCAGATGAGCGAGATAATCCACGATGAGCTGAAACAGGGTATCGAAATCGAGGGCGAGACCGAGGAGTATGCATTCGACCTGAATCTGTTCTTCTCCACAAAGGCAAACGGCGAGTTTGTCTATGAGTCCAGCGTGGACAAGTTCCTTGACGCACTCACTACCCTTGAAAAGTACCCGTTCTCCACCACGGAGCTTCGGGCAGAACTGAAGCACACCTTCTGGCTCCTGGACAGAGTCGACAGCGCAAAGGCGCTTGCCAAGAAGCTGAAGAACCACACAGTTTTCAAGGACTACGCAATTGTTCTTGCCGCAGGTGACGGCAGGCTCTCCGATGACGAGGAGACTAAAAAGAGCTTCGACAAAGTCCGTGAGGCAATAGACAACAACGAACGCACCATAACCCTTTCCGTGGGACAGCTCACAACAGGAATAACTATCCCCGAGTGGTCGGCAGTGCTGATGCTGTCCAATATCAAAAGCCCGGCGCTGTATATGCAGGCGGCCTTCCGCAGTCAGAACCCCTGGCGCTACACCGAGGACGGTCAGCTTTATGTGAAGCAGAATGCTTATGTGTTCGACTTTGATCCCGCAAGAACGCTTATCATCTTTGAAGAGTTTGCCAACGACCTTATAAGCGGCACCTCAGGCGGCAAGGGCGACAGCGACCAACGCAAGCAGAATGTCAGAGAGCTGCTGAACTTCTTCCCGGTTATCGGTGAGGACGAAGACGGTGAGCTGATCGAGCTGGACGCTGAAAAGGTTCTGTCCATTCCGAGAAAGATACGCTCAGTGGAGGTAGTCCGCAGGGGCTTTATGAGCAATTTCCTGTTCCAGAATATCGCCAATATCTTCTCCGCACCACCCGAAGTTATTGAGATAATCCAGTCACTGCCCAATGCCCCCGAGGGTGACCTTGCCGGGGAGATTGAAGAAAAGGGCAAGGATATCCCTCTTGATGATGAGGGCGAGGTGAAACTGCCCGATGAGTACATTATCGGGCAGGCACAGGATGTGTTCGGAGATAAGATTTACGGTGAGATAACCGAGGTCATCGAGCAGGAGGCTGCCAAGGTCCTGAGCGAACCCGATGCAGAAAAGGATGCCGTAGCACATCTTCAGGATGTATTCAAACATGATCTTGTTGAGCCTATCATGCAGGCTACCACCGACACCTATGGAGAGGACCTGAAAAAAAGCGAAGCAAAACAGCTTCAGAAAAAGCTGGAGCGTGAGACAGACCGCATAGTGACACAGCAGCACGGAGAATATCAAATACAGAAAAATGAGATCGAGCAGCAGCGACAGGAGACTCTATCTGATCTGCTGACCTCCGGTAAGACTGAGAATGAGGTCAACGAGCATTATGACGGTCTTATCCGACAGGCTGCCAATGATTTTTCGGAGAAGTTAAGTGCAGCGGTACAGCAGGCTCTGCCCGGGCTTACCCAAGAGGTAGTCCGTGATGTTGAGACCAAGAAAAAGGAACACGCAAAGGAGACCATAGAAGAAGCAGTCCGTGACCACCTGAGAGGTTTTGCAAGAACTATACCATCATTTCTTATGGCCTATGGTGACGAAAAAACTACCCTTGCCGCCTTTGACCAAATCATTCCCGATGAGGTATTCAAAGAGGTCACAAGTATCAGTCTTGAACAGTTCAGGCTTCTTCGTGACGGTGGATCGTATATTGATTCTGTGACCGGAGAGGAAAAGTATTATTCGGGAAACCTTTTCGATCCAGTTGTTTTCGATGATTCCATCAAGGAATTCCTTTCTCTCAAAGCAAGACTGGCGGATTATTTTGACGAGACACACACTGAGGATATATTCGACTATATCCCGCCACAGCGCACCAATCAGATCTATACTCCAAAGAGCATAGTTACAAAGATGGTGGATATGCTGGAACAGGAAAACCCCGGCTGCTTTGACGATCCCAAAAAGACCTTCATAGATTTGTACATGAAATCCGGATTGTATATTACAGAGATAGTAAAGCGGCTCTACAACAGCGAAAAAATCAAAGAGCTCTATCCCGACAGTGCAGATCGTCTGCGCCATATCTTTGAGCACCAGGTCTATGGTCTTGCACCCACAGAGATAATCTATCGTATAGCCACCAATTTCATTTTGGGCTTTGATGAAAACGCTGAACTGAACACGAGCAATTTCCGTCAGGTTGACGCTCTTCCTTATGCGAAAGAAGGAACGCTGCAGCCATTGTTGGATGAACTGTTCGGCGAATGACGAACAACAGACATAAACTACACTTTTTCACCCCGAGGGAATCGGGGTGATTTTTTTGCCGTAAACACAAAAAAAGCGAAGCAAACACTTGTGCTGAAAAACAGCTTTTTGGTGTCTTGTTTCGCAAAACTCAGTATTTGGAGAATGTCATTAAACTGGCATCTAATATGTTCATATTGTATCAAATTTATTGTATAATGTCAATCAGAAAAGAATCATATTCAGGAGGTATATTTATGAAAATAGGAACAACTTATCAGAGAAAAGACGGGCGCTGGGAGTGCCGAATCTCGCTTGGAAGTGAAGACGGTAAGCGAAGATACAAAAGCTATTATGGTAGAACCAGACAGGAAGCCGAATTCAGGATGATGGTTGACTGTGAGATGGGCATTACAGATGAATCAGCAACGGATATGACCGTCAGGGAGCTTGCTACAGAGTGGCTGTTCATATGCTCTAACCGCATCAAAGAATCAACTGCAGCAAACTATCGGATGAAGCTTGACAAGCATATATTGCCAGCCTTTGGAAGCAAGACTTGTTATGAGCTCAGAAGCAAAGATATCTATCTCTTTATGGAAAGAAAGCTTGGTGAAGGGCTTTCAGCAAGATATGTAGGTGATATTATTGTTATTATCAAGTCAATGTTTCGATATGCTTGTCGTGAATACGGTATGCGAAATATACTTGAAGGTATTGTTATGCCCAAGAAACCAAAGACAGAGGCAAAGGTATTTAATAAAGAGCAACAGAAAAAGCTGTCAGCATATCTTTGCACTGAACAGAATAATACTTCTCTCGGCATAGCCCTGTCACTGTATACAGGGCTTCGCATTGGCGAACTTTGTGCGCTGCAATGGCAGGATATTGACACCAATGCTAAAACGCTTACAATCAGTAAAACCATTCAGCGAATTCAGAGTTATGATGGTAAAAACAAAACCCGACTTGTTCTTACAGAACCCAAAAGTGCGAATTCAAACAGAACCATACCTTTGCCCGACTTTCTTATTCCTATGATAAATCGATTCAAGGAAAAGGGGTCGGCTTTCGTTTTGTCTGGATGCACAAAGCCTGTGGAGCCGAGAACAATGCAGAACCGCTTTAAGAGAATTCTAAATAAGGCAGATTTACCAGATATCAATTACCACAGCCTGCGGCATGCTTTTGCAACATCAGCTATTGAGTTGGGCTTTGACATAAAGACTCTTTCCGAGATACTCGGTCACAGTTCTGTTGAAGTGACTTTAAACCGTTATGTGCATAGCTCAATGGATAGAAAGCGTGTGTGCATGAACCTTATATCCAAGGTTGCTTAACATTTTTGTTCGTCATCGGTTCGTATTTGCATCTATCGCAGGCGCCGGTATTTCAAGGCTTTTGTTCGTTTTTCACTTGAAATACTGAGTTTTGCGAAACCCGATATTCTTATTCTATTTAATCCCAATTAAATTATTCAAGAGGTTATATATGACAGAGATTTATACCATCAGCTTCTTCGGTCACCGTGAACTGCCAAATATGTTCTCTCTGGAGGATAAGCTGATGACAATACTCCGAGACCTTATCAACAGCAAGGAGTATGTTGAGTTCATTGTTGGACGAGACGGAGATTTCGACCAATTTTGCTCTTCAACTATTCGCAAGGCAATAACAAACTATGCCTATGGCAATGCCTCACATATCCTTGTTCTGCCATATGAACGAGCAGACTACCGTGATAACAAGGAGAGCTTTGAGCAATATTATGATGAGGTGCAGATATGCTACGAGTCATCGCAGGTACACCCCAAAGCAGCTATCTTTGAACGCAACAAACGAATGATCGACCGCAGTGACCTTGTCATCTGTGCGATAGACCATAACAGCGGCGGTGCATACAAGGCGATGTGTTATGCAGAGCAGCTCGGTAAGAAAACCGTTAATCTGTTCAACGACGATTGAATAAACTATTTACTACTATTGCATTTGCTTTTGCAATATGCTATACTGATTTTGCGTTAGAACTTTGCTATCTGATTCGATGGGATCAGCCTAAGCGCCCGGACTTGATCCGAGCGCTTTTTTTGCTTAAACCGTCCTTTTGTCATATTTTCATTCAGTCAACATATAGTTTTCATACAAATATAATAGGGTATATATTGTGGAGGACTCTATTTAGGCGGGTAATATGTTAAAAGTATAAAAGAAACGCCTAAAATGCACAACTGGTTTTGTGCATTTTTGTCAAAAATGCTGATTGAAAAATGAGGACTTTTATTGTATAATATAAGAGAGTAATTATGACCACAAGGGGGGAGTGTACCCTCTTGACGAAAAAGTCTTAAAAAACGAGCCGAAAGAGAGGTGAGTGTAATGAGCGAAAGAACAGTAAGCGAGAACAATAAGCTGTGGGAAACCGCAGAGAAAATAGCGCAGCAGGTCGTCGCAGAAAAGAAAGCCGAAAGCGAGGAAGAACGCCGTAAGCAGAAAAAGCGTATCGTCAAGCTAATACTTCTGATGACGCTCATTGCCCTCATTATAGTTTTCGCATCTATAGCTTGGTTTGCCCAAAACAAGTCAGTGTCAGCTGACACGATGGCGATTGAGGCGAATGGTGGGGATTTTGAAATTGCCACGACAGGCTCGGCTATACGAAACGAAGCACAGTTCAAAGCTACTAAAACGAACTATTCTGAAGGATTTACAAGTGGAAATTATAAAACCTCGCAGAACACTGATAGCCTTATACTGAGATTTACCCCTGATACACCGGACGATCCGGAAACCGAGAACATAGATGAAAGTGATGTTCCTATAGGTCCTGACAGTAAGGGCGAATTAAACTTATATATTATCCCAAAACGCAACGGTACTATTGATGCAACTATTGATCTTAATATAATTAGTTTCAAAGCTGTTGATGATAATGGTGAAGAAACACTTATCGAAATAAACGATGACTTGGATGACACATCTGGTCTTACGAATCAACAAATTGCTGATTGTAAGGAAGCTGCTGAATATCTGAAAGGTCACATTATGTTTTTCGAGGGGGTAAGCACTTCCCCATCGAGCTATTCATATATAAAGCCCGTTATCGACGGAAAGATTTCTTTCCATCAAGAAAACGCAGTTGCCGGTACAGCATATAGAGTTCCTATATATTGGACATGGGCAAATACTCTTGGGCAAATCGCTTCAAAAACTGGTCAGCTTCGTGAAGGAACGCCGGTCGTTCAAGAAACAACAAATATGGGTACTGAAGATAACCCAACGGATAAAGCACTTGTCCTTTCGTATTTAAAAACTTACAAGGATAAAGTTTTTAAAGATCTTGACACAGTGGCTGGATTGACAAGTGAACAAAAAGCAGAGTATGATGCTCTGGAAACAGATGAGGAAAAAGCAGCATATCTTGATGAGCATACGGATATTAATTCGTGGATAGACAATGCAGATACAGTAAAGTATTTTGATTTGCTGAGCGATGGCTATAATGCGGCTGATTTTATGATCGGTACAAATCTTAATTATTTTTTGATAGAAGTAAGTGTTAAAAGTGGAAATTGATTTGATGGATCGGAGGCGGCTTTTATGAAAGAAATACTAAAAAGAATAAAAAAGCTGTCTCGGAGAAATAAGATACAGCTTGTTTTGGCGGTAGTATTAACTATTAGCCTTGCAGTAGCAATACCTGTATACTCTTGGTTCAACAACCAGAAAAAAGCGGCGGAGATGTATAAGATTGATTATCCCAATTCCTTGTATCTGAACGCAGCTCATCGTGAAGACAGAATGTATTTTGATCTTGATGAGTTGGATGTTGAAGAATACTATATGGGTGATGATAATAAGCCTATAAACTATGGAACTGCCGAAAACCCGGTATATCACGAAAAGACGCAACGACTTTATGCGTTTTCTGTATCAGGAGAAGGAACTACCGGTTTTACATTACAGCTTGCACATACAAACAATAATGAGCTGAAATATGAGATATATGAAGCAACTCAGACGGAAACCAAACCTAATACCGGATTTGAAAATGTGGATTGGGTCCACTATGAGAGACATATGGGTAATGGTGACAATACGGAGAATCCATTTACATTTTCCGATGATCTGACTGCCAAAGATGCATACTATACTATGGGATCGCAAGTTGATGGTGAAGATAAGAACCCTGATGATCCTGACGATGATGATAATATTCTTGCCAAAAAGGATACAAGTGATCCGTATTATGAAAAAACATATGGAGATACGAATACAAATGTGGAAGCTCATGCGGTTCCGACCTATTGGCAAGCGAATATCACTCTGGATAGAAGCGATATAGACAGAAACAAGCGATTTCACAAGTACTACATTTTGAAAGTTTCTTGGGAAAGCGGCAAGAAGAATACAAAAGAAACTGATATGATATACCTTGCTGTTAAGAAAAAGTAATTCAATAATTTGATTATTAAGGAAAGGAGCTGCTGCTTATGAAACATAATACATTAAGCTTTATAAGAAGACAGTGGCTCTTTGTCTGGACTATGGCAGTATCTATAATACTGTTTTCGATTGCAGCTTCTGCTGAAGCAACGGTAACGCTGAGTCCAATGAACAGAGTAGTGGTAACCAAAGATGGACATGGTATACTTTTCTCATCCAATATTCTTTCAGATATGGTTGAGGAAACCGTTAGCGGAGTTACGACACAAAAAGCAACCTATCAGCCTTCATATAAAGATGAAAAATCTAATGAATCGTATGTAGTAGATTTAAATTTGTGGAATTATGATATCCTTGATGAAACAACAAGATATCCCGATAATATCAATTACAGATTGGATGTAAGATTAACACATTCTGATGGTGGAGATACCCTTACGGCAGCACAAGTGGGAACTCGTACGGTTGTTATTACCCCGACATCTCCTTCCGGCACGCCGATAACGCTATCTGCAACCAATCTTACCGATCAATTGACTGATCAAAGCTTGATACATTCAGATTCCAGATCAACTCAGAATTCATATACCGTAGCCTTCTCGGCAGGCTGGGATCTGGACAATGATACAGATATTTGTGTTGAGATAATAGCTACACCAACAATAAACGATTCGGGTAGTCCATATTCCGATGTTCCTACGCTGGGTAGGATAATTGGATTAAGAAAATCAAGAACTACCGGCTCTAACGGTTGGAAAGCAACGATAAGTGAAAAAACTGACACTAACTCTCCAACTGAATTTGATGGATATAATCTTATTCTTTCCGGTTCCGGAAGCGCTACTATCACAATCAGCTGGAACACTGCTAAGATTGGTGTTAACGAATACTTTTATAGCACAAACAATGTATTTGGATATGCTATTGGAACAGAAATAATTGATAATGATACAACTGATGGCTGGCACACAATTACGATAAATGCCAATTCAAGCACCTATAGGAACAGGTATGCCATACAGCTATATAAGTTTGGAACCCTTGATGATTCAACTGACCCTTCCAATTGGGATTTCTTCGCATATAATGCAAATTCACCATCTGAGAACGATTGGATCAGAGTTAATATCACATAAGACTTCTTTTGAAACTGTTTACAGTTAATATTTAGGAGTATGATGCATATGAATAAAAACATAAAAAAAATAATAAAGAGTAAGGCATCAAAGCGCATTATCAGTGGAGTAACTGCGTTTATAATGTTCTTTGGTATGATGCCGCTTGGTGATATAAAAGATACTTTTGAGGATATGGATCTGTTTAGTATATCTGCAACAGCTGTCGATATCGACGCTGAAGAAACAGATCCGAGATTCATGGCGGATAAAGATGCCAATGGGTTCAGACACATTACAGTTTATCCCAGCCTGTTGGTAGAGTATTCCAAGCATTGCGCTATCTATAAAGGATATCACCAGTATGATATAATTACAATAACTACATCAGGCAACGAGAATATGCAGGCGTTTAACTATGGCTTTCAGGGAATTGGTTCTGAAGCACGTCCTTTTGGTGGCTCGATAGAGATAGGTTCATCTAATGAAGCAATTGTATTGAATCTGGACGCTCCGTTATTCAACTGTGTATATGATAATGTTACTCTGACAAATAATGGTGGAGCATTTAAAATTGCAAGAGAGTTTGATCTTGATCAGACACAAATTAGTAGTGTAAATGACAAGTTACCGTTGCTTGCCAAATCTGTAAGACACAACGAGAACGGAACTCCCGCTATATGGAACATTGAGGTTACAAGACCTACCGCAGGAAATAATAAGTATCTTTGTAATTTTGGCGGATTTATTGGCGAAATGTCAAATGAAGATGGTGATACATCTTTGACGGTAAACATTACTATGAATACGGTCGATGACGATGCGGGTGATATTGTTGTTGCGGGTACATCAAATTCAGATATAGGACTAATTTGTGGCTCTATGGATGAGGGCACAACTCTTAACTTTACTTTGTCTGGTAACCGTAAAGTCAATAGCTTGACAACGACTTATGGTCATGCCGGCGGCTTGGTTGGAAGTATGAGTAGTGGTGCGGTGCTCAATTATACAGGCACAAATATCCAAAACAATAATACAGTAATTAAAACAACAGCATCAGATAAATATGCCGGCGGTATTGTTGGTTATAATGAAGGCGGTACTGTAAAGTTTACACTTCCTTCTGGTGTAACAGCTTATCCAATTACCCAGACTATAAGCGGCACTGATGGTGCAGGAGGCGTTTACGGATATTACAAACCCGGCTCAATTGAAACAGAAGATGAAGTAATAAATGCGCTGAATAGCGAGATAGATACAAGCAAATATGCTATCAACTGTCAAGTCAACGGTACAGGGTATGATGGCGGTCTTTTTGGTGTGCTCGAAATTGAAAACGCCCAGGATTATACAATTAGTCATACAAATACTGTTACATCAACACATAGTTCTGGTAATGCAACCGGATATGGCGGATTGATCGGAAGATATAACAACAGTGATTTGAGTAACAAACTTGATATTGGTGCAGTCACAGCTGCATCAACAAAAGAGTCAAGCGCATCATATTATGGTGGTGCTATTGCCTTTGTTGGAGAAAGTATTACAGATGAAGGTGAAACTTCCGGTGGCTCTTCATATGTAAAGTTGAATGGCTTTACCGCGAATGCCACAAGTGCCGATGAGATGACTTTTGGTGGAATTGCAGCAAAAGCAGATAATGCATTTATTGATGTAAACAATGTTACGATAAATATAACCGGAGATAAGAAGTTTAAAGGTGGAGCCGTTGTGGGTAGTCTTCAATCCGGTGTTCTCAGAATGACTGGGGTTACTGATATTACTAATGCGCTTGCTGATGGAGCATCATATAAAGCTGGTCAAATAGTTGGTTACAGAGATAATGCCCTTATCTTCGCATATTCAGGAACGGGTAATGATGTTTGGAAGCTTAAAAGACCCAATACATCTATTACGGTTGATGATATTGGTTCTTGGGGCGAGATAATAAGGTTTAATGTCAAGGACACTTCTACGGATGGGGAAACTAAATACGGATTTGGTTCAGATGCGACAGTAATAACTGTAAATGAGTCTGATCACACCGTGACTATTGCAGCACCAAGTTTTGACGAATCAGACGGTAGCATAGTTTTAGTCAGCTCATCTTCTGATTTTGCCAAAGCTGCTCTTAACATGCAGTTAGAAAGCAATAGTGATGTCCTGCAACGTTATGATACTAATGATTATTTAAGTTCTAATATCAAGCTTGGTGCGGATCTGACACTCACAGGACTGGGTATTAGCAGTTTCACAAGAGATAATGCAGAAACAGATAGCAATACGGCAGATAAATGCGTTTATTCCGGTACATTTAACGGTAATGGACATAGCGTTACACTTGCAATCGGAGAACCATATGGATATCACGGCGATACTCTAATTACTGATCATTCAGTAGAAGGCAGCGGAAAAATATATCGCCATAAGTATAACGGATTATTCGGAATTACCTCATCTTCTTCTGGCGATGATGATGGAAATAATGCAAAAAATGTTACATTCAAGGGCAAAATCACTGTCAAAGCTAATGATACTGTTTATATAGGTTCAGTATCTGGTCTTGCTACAAATGTTTTTAAAGTCGATTCTGTTAATATGATTGATACGATTGCTTCAGGCAATCATTCAACAGAATTTAAGATTGAAGGATCAAAGTCTGCCTATGTCGGCGGATTGATTGGCAAGGTCACAAGCGATGTGGATAATCTGTCTATCAAGGATTGTAACATCAAGTTAAATATCAACAGCAGCAATACAGAAGGTGGAAGCTGCTATGGCGGAGTTATTGGCTGGATTAACCATTCAACGCAGACTGCTGATTGGGATTTCAATAAAGTTACAGTTTCGGGCTCAATCACCAGGATCGGCAAGCATCAAGTAAATAAACTTGGCGGACTAGTTGCTGCTATTGAAGAATACAAAAATAACAAAAGTGAACGTGAAATCGAACTGACTGATATAAATATTAGCGGTCTCTCAATCAGCGCTGTTGGCTCAGATGCATCGGATAAAGATAGTTCTGTCGGAGGTCTGCTTGGTTACTCATGGCTTAATGTTAATCCGACATTTCATAATGTACAGATAAACAGTGGAAGTTCAGTTACTCTTTCGGGTACAGCAAGTAAAAAAGGTGACCTTGCAGGAATGGTTTATCAAGGAACTGGACACTGGATTATTGAACCCTCATCAATCACAGTGACTGATGAAGATACTTCTGAATCTACAACTACACATTACGACGGAATAAATATTGATGATATCACAGTAACATCAGCAAATGCAAAGTCATTTGGAATGATTGTAAACAATGGTACAGCAGATAATTCTGCAATCTTTCTTGATATTCGCGCAGATGATAATGCTAACAGCAAAAAGAGCTACATAATTTCCTCGGCAACATTAACGGATCTTGATGGTCGCTGTATTTTTGACGAGTTAGTTGCCTATAGTGCTGCTGATGGTAAGGTGCTTGAAAACGGTCAAGGTATTGTTTCCGTTCATACAGGATTAACCACCGACGGAACAAACTCAAGTAAGACCTATCAGGCTCAGACCAGCAGAGGTGCTGTTCCTAACAATAAGACGAGATACTATTATGATCTTGACACAATAAGGGAAGACTCAGGTGATAAAGACCTGCTTATGAGATGGGCTTTGAATCTTTATGCCCATAAAAGCCTAAGCGATTATTTTACAACTTCATGGGTAACTGATACCACAAATAATGTTTCAGCTATCCCTTATGGCACTTATGACATGGTGAATTGCAGTTGGTACCCAATCAATATCAGCGGTACTGTTACAGTTAATGGTGAATTCAAATTCTATAACAATGAATTTGAAAAGAGTGAGGCCGCAAAGGGCGGTACATATACATATACTCGCACTTCTCTCTATGACAGCACAGAAGATAAAGCTACCCAGCACCATCTTATGCATTGTGGTTTGTTCTACAATGTTTCGGGTGGAGTAACTATAGGAACATCAGGCATTACTCTTCAGGGAAATGTAGGAAGATATGGCAAAAAGACATCATCAAGCGACAACAAAGTATCTGGTGCTTTGATTTGTGGTACTATAAAAGGTGGCTCAACTTCGAGTATTGCTACATTCACAACAAACGGCAACATTAATCTTGGTGGTATTTATGTCCACGATCATAACAGTAATAGTTATGCTCCTCTGCTTATCAATAAGATTGGAGAATTCTCAACTATAGTTGTCAAAAATGTCAAAGCAACTTCATCTTCATACACAGATGATTTTAAGGCAGCAAGCAGCTTGATCGGTGATGTTGGATCGTCTACTGCAACTAATATCAATTTGACATTTGCTGATATCCAGATAGATGGAAGAAAAACTAGTGATGCATATAGCCTTAACGATGTATATAATACCAAGAGTTCATTGTTCTATAGAGCATCTTTGCTGAATACATTCAGATATGCTTCAGGTTCAGCCACTTACGATTATAACATAGGTGACGATTGGAAAACGAGCGGAGATTCTTATACAAAAACAGGAGCTAATGGTGTAACATACGGTTCGGAAATTGATGATGCTAACTCTCAGCATCTTGGAAGGGAGTATTGGTACAAAGATACAAATGGAGGAATATATACAAATTACAATACACCCGGAGCTTCCGGCACAGGTGCACCGTCTCCAGCTATCAGCTTTGCGGGCTTTCTCCCTTATGTCTATGATAAGTGTACAGCAACTACAATCGAAACTGCAGAAGATAAAAAGTATCAGATCAAAGTCAACTGGGCAGATGCACCGATGACTGGTTGTGGAACTTATAATGATCCGTATATCATTACAAGCGGTGATGATTTTGTAAAGATTGCAAATATTCTAAATGGCGATAAATCGTTAACAATTTCTCTTCCCAAAATTGCGAGAGACAATAGTGTTAATGCCACAAAGCTAAAACAAAAAAAATGGGACGATTATGGTCATACAGATTTTACTGGAGATGGCACTAACTATATTAGCACCGCAGATAGTAGTAAATCATATACGCCCACGGTAGTTCAAAACTATCTTGCTGGAGCATATTACAAAATTCAATCAAACACAACAATTACTTTACCCAGTGATTTCGCTGGCTTTTGTAATCAGAACAATGAGCAAGCTACATTCCGTGGCGTTATTGTCGGTAATGGAGAAACTATAACATTAACCGGTGATAATCCTCTTATTTATCAGAGTAACGGAAGCGTAATAAAGGGAATCAATATAGTTGTAAACAAATCTACAATAACACTTAATCAGGGAAATCCTACTACATTCGCATATGGTACATCTGGAACCAGTAGAGCGTATGGTGCCGTAATCGGAAAAATAATGGGCGGAGACAACATCATTGATGATGTAACCGTTTCATTTGGAACCAGTAAAATCAAATTGACAGGGAACTCTGCTCAAACAATTCCTGTTGGCGGTTATGTTGGTGTTGTTGTCAAGGGTACTCTCGTTTTCAGAGGTATGGAAAAGTACCGTGAAAGTGAGTCTCTGTGGAACAGTATTTCAGGACTTAAAGCAACTACTGTAATAGACAACAGCAGCAATAGTAATTTACTTTATACTGATGCATCTGCTAAAACACCTAATATGAAGTGGCTGTATGTCAATCCGATTGTTGGCAGAGTTATTAATGCGGCTGTTTTTACAGAGGGCAGTGCATACCGTCCGTTCGAGGACGGCACAAGAGAGGGCGTATATATCAAATCCAGCAGTGAGGAAGCAGACCCGGAGAACAATGACGATTACACATCTATCGCAGTTGAAACGAATTACGAAAAATATAGTCAGCCTGTAACTATGCAGAATGGAACGAAGAATTATTCCATTGCGGATATTACAGATAAATTGGCGATGTTTACAACCAATACGCCTCAAAGAAACTCAACATTTATGGGAAATGCAGATTTTCGAAGATATTTAACCGTTGATATTGGTATTCCAAATGCACAATCTTTGTTTATAATGTCTTTGGTAACGCAAAGCGGACTGGGCGCAACTAACTATTTACAGCGATATGACAGAGATAATGCAAAGGAAACTGAAAATAATAATTATTATCCCAATAATTATGCTAAGCCTGTTGGAGGTTTCTTAAATACTGGAAATTGGGGTATTGCTCCTTATTACAAATACAGAGCAACTCATGTTGCGGAATATACATATGTTGGAAACTGCGGTGGAGGAGGTATTCCTGAGCCCACATCAGATAAGGCTTGGTATGATGATTATACCAAAGCAAAAACAGATAATGCACAATTTAACAGAACGGGCACTGAAAATAATCATAAAAGAGCTCATGCAGTTGAAGCAATACCTTATATTATAGGGAAGTATACTCCTAAGATACCAAATGATACTTCTGGTATGACTCTCCTGATTTCAAATAATGATGATCAGAAAATAACCAACTTCCAAACTAACTATCTTTCAAATATCAACGGAAAAGAACTTGGTTATATAGCTTTTTGTCTTACACACCAGTATACTTATCTAAACCTTACGTTCGAAGGCACGAGCAGCGTTTACTATATGCCCGATGGATTTAGAGGACTTGGTACTTTAGGTTATAACAATTATTTGAGCGGCGATGCAACATCCGTGTATCAGGATTTGATAGTTCATCTTTTCGAGTTGAACGGAAATAATAAAACCGTTAATCTCAATATGAATCTATATGCCTATCATTATATAACCGGAACAAGTTATGATTCTTATTTGATAAGTAGTTCTAGCCCGGGATTCGGTTTTATGGATGCCATGATGCAGAATAAAGATTCAGCCGATGATAATATAGCTGCGGATCAAGAAAAAAATCAAATACATGACTTGACGTTGACGGGAATTGTGAACTATGACATTATTAAAGCCGCTGATGGAAGTGTCTACAAATATGACAATACTCTTACGGCAAACGGTAATGAGAGATTTTGGGCAACTGGCGGATTGGCAGGAAATGTAGTTTACAATTCAGGAGCTGCAGCAAATATATCTGGTGTGGATATTTTCAAGATATCGATCAACAATATCAATCTTTCAAATCTGAGGGTCAGCGGAACAAAGAGTACCGGCGGTTTGATAGGTTATAATCAGTCTTATAATAGTGCTGAATCAAAAACCACTATAAAAAACATCAATACTTCAAATCTTGAAGTATCATCAGGTATCTACACAGGAGGTTTGATAGGTTATACTACACAGACAGCTGTGGAGGTCAGTGATGTTACAATTGCTGAACCAAATATTAAATCTAATCTGAGTTTCTCTACGAATACAAAACTGTCAACTAACGCAACCGGAGGCATAATTGGTTATGCGGCAACGGGGACAGAAAACGGACCTGTTTATCTGCATGACATAACAGTAGGTACTGAGTCTCCAAACAGTGGCTATTCAGCATATATTGGATATACGAATCCTGCAACATATCCAACAAATAAAGATAATGAAACGGTTAAAACAGGTGGTCTTATTGGTCAGGTCTTTACCAATTCATCTACAATGATCAATGCTGGAACTATAGATTATAACACAAAGATCGAAAAGTGCAATGTCTATAATGTCGATATATATGGACACCAACTTGGTGGCGTTATTGGTTCTGTTGAGGATAATAGTTCTGGTTCAAGAATAGTTCATGTTGGTATTATTGATACAATAGTAATGAGTAATCCTGTTTCGCCAAAGACTATCTATGGAGCAAAGTACGCAACAGGTGCAGCAGGTGGAATAATCGGTTATACATCAAATCTTGATAATAAACTAACCATACAGAATAGTAAAGTTGAGGGCTATAAAATCGAAAGCAAACAGCAAACCGGAGGACTTGTAGGTACACTGTCTGGAAGCAATTCAACTTGTGCGAAAATAAATGATGTTATGGTAAAAGATATCAAGATTACTTCAGATAGTTTCTCTGGTGGATTGATTGGCAATCTTGACAAGCCGATTAATGGATATAATATTCTGACGGATAACATACAGTTTACAGGAGCTTTATCCAATCATGGACATATAGTTGGAAAACTTAACAATGGCTCAACTAAACCAATCAAAATTGCAGGTTTTTCTAGAAGGAATATGAGCAATTCTGTTTCCGGTTACAATCAACAAGAGCAAATGGTTGGAAACATTGCAGATGCTGCAACTAACAACAGTAATAAACCATATGGTGAAAATGGGTATGTTATATTTGCCGATTATTATAACACTTATAATAATTCTAACATGAGCACAGTCGCGTCAACGGTAAACAGTATTGATACTAACAACAACACTAGCAATGTTGATAAAAACACGTATAGTGTTGAAGATAAGACTGATACTCAGAATAATTTCCCATATGTGACAGTAAGTCCGAAGAAAACTATAGAAAGCAGTGCCAATGGTCTGTTTTTAACCGGAGATGCTGTAATAGAACTTACATATAATGACTCTGTTTTCAAGAAAATTTTTGACCATAAAACAACTCAAGTTGCCGGGTATTACAAAAATACACCTAATCTTAGTGATACAGAAAAAGCTAATATAGCATCAAAGTTCTCAACATCATCTGTACAAGTTCCTGGTACGCCAAATATTCCGCTTTTGGTAATAGAAGATACCGACAATACAGCAATAACTAATACTATTAATAATTATATTAGAACTCTTACTAATACAAAAACTACTTATAATTTTGCTAAAGATGAAAGCGGCATTTATCATACTTCTTTAAACAAGTGTGAGTATAACAAATCAACAGGAACGTATAGCGTAGGCATTGATGGTTCTGCCTGTCTTAAGAGAAACCAAATCGGAACAGGTTGGTATTTCAGAATGACATCAGACGATGTTGATAATGCCACAGAAGGTGTTTTCCAATTCTCGCTTCTTGATATTCAGTTTTTTGACCCAAGTGATACAACAAGGATCGCATACCATCTTTATGTACCGATTTATGTCAAAAAGCTGCTCCAGTATGATTTCAAAGCAGCAATGGTTTCAAATACCGATTACTACCTTGATCCGTATGGTTCTCTGAACGGTAACTCGCTTTTTGAAAACCTTGGCAACCCTGTTACAATGAAATTTGAGTACATCTACAAAAGGGGAACTGATGAATGGAAAGATGCAATTAACGGAGGTGAAACAGTACTACAAAACCTTTATAAAACAATCTCTGTTGATGGAGGAGCATGGCCAACGGGAACCCGAATGGTTTTAGTAGATGCGAACAATAATGACAAGCATTATTATCTTGATAATCCTTCAAGCAGTGGTACATTGGCATTGCATGACTTTGTTGATAATTCGGGAGAACACTACGATCCGGCACCTCTCAACAATATTATGACTGTAACAGTGGGTCAACCTACAAGTGTAACAAGAACGTTAACTCCTGTAAGTATCACTTCAACTGATGAAATCGAGAAGAAAAAAGAAATCAGCGAAAAGAAAGCCATCGTATATTCGAATGGTGTCTATTATCGATTGATAACTGATGACGATTCATCGTTAACCGATAGTGATAAGTACGCTGTTACGAATGTTGTAACAGATAATACCGAAAGGTATTACTTGTCAATCTTTATTCCAAAAGCAGAAAATGCGCCGATATATCATTATCAATTTACCGGTTCGGACAACTTTGATAGGATCACCGTTGATTCAAGCGAAGAAGCGTATAAAAATGATGGTTACAGACCTAACCATATTACAGATACAAATGCTGTGGTACATTTCTATACAGGTGATCTTTATGATAATACTTTTACAATGAGTGTTACATCAAAGAAAAACGATCGTGAATTGAATAAGGGTAACAATCAGCTTAAAGTTACGATGACTTCTACTATTCAGTTGAAGAGCGTCGAATCCGAAACTGAAGGAATTGATCCGAATTCAACACAGTATGACAAAACTCGTAAGGGTTTAGCACAAAACATGTATAGTAATAGAACTACATCTGAGATATATCAGGCGTTTCTTTCAACTTATGACAGAAAAGATACAGCTGATGGATTATCCAATGTGAGCATTAATATGCAGGCTCCGCCATTTGCTATTATCAAGGATTATAAGTATTATGAAGGAACTGATACATCCGGCACTGCTAATACTATTACTGCTCCAGACCCCAACCCGGGTATTACTGAAAACTATGTACCGTTGGTCAATAATGTGAACATCATAAATTCGTTGTATAAGGAAGCAAATAATTATGCCATTACATTTACGCTCGAATACGAGCTGAATTACTATGATGAAAACTATATTTTCACTCAATTCCCGGAGAACATTTCAAAGAGCGAAGAAATAGGTACAAAAGTAATTGGATACTCAAATATTTCATCATCAAGAAATAGCGTTGCATATAGTGCTACTTCCAAAAAGAGTGAAAACTCACCCAGGTATTATGCTTCCGGAACATCAAAGGCTACTCTTAAATACAATGTTGTTAAGACCAGTGGAGAAATGTCAGGGCCTTACAGCTATTTAGGAATTAATCCGCTTGATACGCAGGAAACAGAGCATGAGATCAAAACCGTTGCTCAATATGACGCACACAGTCTAACAAGCAGCGGCGACTACATTGAATTTAGTATTAAACTATCAAATAAATCTTCTAATTATTCAACAGATCTGCCACTTTCGTCATATATTAAATCTCTGGAAATACTCGGAACATCTAATGATAAGATATTTGATAGCAGTTGGGCAGATGGCAGTGAACATGTTAGCAACAAAGTATTAGTTACAAAAACCGATACGGAGTATAAGATCAGAGCACATAAAAGCGTAGTACAAAAGCAAGGCTCTGACGATGGTGAAAGGTATCTTTTCCCCATCAACTATACTGTATATACCGGAGATACTAAATTCAATAATAACACGGGTGGTTTGATGTACTCTAATTACAAAGTTTCTGTTCATGCAGAAATATGGTCGGCAAAAACAGGAGGTACGAGAACTGAGTCATCTGTCGCAGACAGTGATTTGATTTACACAAATGCAAAGATTAATCCCGATGTTATTAAGGTGCATTAACACTCACAGAGCCGAGACTAACACTCTCGGCTCTGATCTTTCTCAAAGGAGAGAAGCAACCATGTCAGAACCTAACAATAAGAAACTCCGCATAGTCAAGCTGCTCGAAATACTGCAGCAGGACAGCGACCTTGATAACCCCATAGGAACGAATGACCTTTGCAAACGGCTCTCAAAAGTCGGTGTCACTACCGACAGAAGAACGATTGCCAAGGATATCGCCTTTCTTAACGAACAAGGCTACGAGATAATGCAAACCAAGCTCAGCCGCCAGAATGCCTTCTATATCGAGGACTGCAGCTTCAGCCTGGCGGAACTGAAGATACTCATTGACGCAGTCCAGGCAGCAAGCTTCATTACAGAAAAAAAGACCGAGGACCTCATAAAGAAGATAGCAGCTTTAAGCGGCAGCCACCAGGCAGAGATCCTTACAGAGAACATTATCCACTTCAATACACACAAACACACCAACGAGCATATCTACTACAATGTCAATACCCTTGAGCAGTGTATAAGATACAAGAAAAAAGCCTCGTTCAAATACTTTGACCTTGACGAGAATCGGGATAAAGAGTACCGCAAAGACGGAGAAAAGTATACTGCAGAGCCTGTAGCCCTTGTCTTCAACAACGATAACTACTACCTTATGACATACGATAAAACGGCGGAAAACGAGATCAAGAACTACCGTGTTGACCATATGGACTCCGTTGAAATGCTTGATAACGGCATCAGCAAAAAAACCGGGGCAAAGATCGACAAGGTGTCGCAGTATACCGAGCAGGTGTTCAGAATGTACGGCGGCAAAACAGAAAAGCTGTCGCTTGTATTTTCAAAGAAGCTCATAGGTCAGGTATACGATAAATTCGGTGAAAAGACGGATATATCAGAGGATGGAGACTGCTACTCTGCCGAAGTTGAAGTGCAGCTCTCCACTACTTTCTGGAGCTGGGTGGCACAGTTCAAAAGGCAGATGAGCGTAGCAGGACCAAAAGAGCTTGCGATAGAATATGAGGAATGGATAAAGAGCATCAAGAACTGACAAACACATGTTCTGAATTTTGTGCATGCATACAAAGTATAAAAAGCAGCCGTTTAACTGTCGCCAAATGGCGCACTTAGTTGAACGGCTGTTGACTTTTATCTCACACTTTGATAAACTATGGTTGTAAACGAAACATATATTTCATATAGAAAAGAAGTGAGCCTATGCAGCATAAAGACTATGGTAAATTTGAAAGAATAGAACAGTACATAAACGATTATCATGAAGAAAGCGGCGCAACTCCGACCATTTATGAGATATCAAAAGAAATGAAGATGTCCCCATCATCTGTTTCAAGGTATCTAAGTGATATGGAAAGAGACGGATATATCGAGCGTTTTGGAAGAAGAAAGCTCATCACAAGACAAATGAGAAATACGGATGACGATCTGGTCTCTGTCCCGGTTCTGGGCGACATAGCCTGTGGGATGCCTATCTTTGCAGACGGTAATATACAGGAGTATGTCAAGCTCCCCTGCAGCCTGTTCGGCAAAGGCTCCCAATATATCCTTACATGCAAAGGAGACTCAATGATAGACATCGGCATTTGTGACGGAGACCTTGTCCTTGTAAAGCAGCAGGATCATGCCGAAGAAGGACAGGTCGTTGTCGCCCTTATAGACGATGAAGCCACACTCAAGCGATACTATCCGCAGCCACAGGAACATAGAATACGACTGCACCCGGAAAACAGCAGCATGGAAGATATATATACAGACAGCTGCATCATTCAGGGCATAGCAGTCAGAGTGATAAAAACAATTGTGTAAAATCGTTTTTTGGAAAGGATAAAGAAATGTATGGTAATGATAATGAACAATATAAGATGTGCGGGTATAACATGAGGTTACAGAGATGGTACTGTCCCAACTGCTCTGCCCTGCTCGAAGGCTATGAGGACAGCAGCGGCAGAACACGGATAAAATGCCCAAGGTGCGGAACGGTAATGACCAAATACCGACAAAGCAGACAATACGATGTGTTGGAACTGAGAGTACCCGAAAGCTGTTTCAATTAAATACACTACAAGCAGTTTGTGGAGAGCAAGGCCCGGCTGAAACAGAGCCTTGAGAATAAGTCCTTGCATTTCAAGCAAGCTGAACCCGATAGTACTGACCCCGGCACCGCAAGGTGTGCGCTGGAAGGCATCGGCAGGATATAGTCCTACGAAAGGTAGGATCATATCCTGTCGGTGCCTTTTTTTGTTTTCAAAATAACGCTGTCTTTAATCATACAAAATAGTCTGACAGCATCACCACTCATATTACAATATTCCAAGCCGATATGCATTAAGGCTGAGGATACAAAAATGGAGTTGTTCGGATCTTCCGAATAACTGCATAACTTGTACCCTTTCTTTAGTGCGTCCTTTCGGCGGACAAGAGTCTGTGTGCAAGTATGCCGCAGACTCTGTTTTTGTGTCCTTGCCCGATAGAAAGGACACTCTATGCTAACACAATTCAAATGGCTGCCGAGTACAGCCAAATATCCATAAACTTCGTTTTGCCTTTTTCACAATGAAAAACCAAAACGGAGGAATATTAAATGAACAAAAAGACCTTAAAGGTTTATGACACCTGCACAGGAAAATATGTTGATATTGAGGTATCGACCGAAATATATGAGGCATATATGCGGACGGGCTGGAACATTCACGACAATAACGAGTCGTTCTACGAACATGAGATTCAGTTTTCAGCTCTGATTGGCGGCAAAAACGATTGTTTCGAAAACTTCCATGAATTTGTGACAAGTTCAGAAGATACGATTGAAACATCATGTAAAAACACCTTGCTTTCAGATGCCCAATCAGCTATATCCCACTTAAAACAGACCGATAAACAGCTGCTTCAAATGATATATATCAAAGAGTATTCGGAACAAAAATGTGCTGAACTGCTTGGTACTTCACAGCAAAATATACACAAAAAGAAGAAACGGATTTTGTCCAACATCAACAAACTTTTGAAGAACAGAAAAATAAAAGGTTGTTAAAACCCCGACTTCTTCCCCTATACAAGTGAGAAGAAATTCTCTTTATGAAAAACTCCTTTCATATGTATCTTGAAAACCAAATAAGTCAGCACTCCGGTACGTCAGTTACCGATGACAGACGATGACTCTGTCAGCCAGGACCTCTGTACGCCAAGAAACGCATAAGCGGTGAGCGAACCATACAGAAGGTCAGCAAAGAGATGCCATCTTTGCAGGGCAATGAAAGTCGGGATACAGGGTACTTCCGCAAAAAGCGGTATGGGTATTGCAGCCCATGAGTTTGAAGCTATGAGGCTTGTGTAGGACAGCAAGCCTGCCGGAGTGCTCCTTTTGCGTGAGGGGGCTGTCGCCTGAATAATTCACGCACCTTCGGAATGGTAAGCCATCGAAGGAAAGCGCTGCTGTGTTTACAGCAGTGAGATCACCCCACAAGGTGATATTACAGCACAACCCCAAAATAATGTGCTGTAAGGCAAAACGAACAACGAAAGGGGCGTATCATCCAAGGATGTGCGCCCGATACATAACAGATAGGAGAAATACAAATGGATATACACAGAGGCGACATATTTTTTATGTACCCGGATAAAACAGACCACTTCATCGGATCAGAGCAGTCAGGTCCGAGACCGGTCCTCATAATCCAGAACGACCGTGGCAACAAATACTCTGATACCACGATCATAGCCAATATTTCAACGAAAGATAAAAACACACTGCCAACACATGTACGGCTGCACAGTAAGTATATAGCATTTCCGTCAGTTGCAATGCTTGAACAGATAAGAACGATATCAAAACAGCGGCTTGGGAAATATATAGGTACGCTGAGCAGCTCGCAGATGAAAAAGATAGATAAGGCTATATCCATAAGCCTTGGGGTAAACAGGAGGTCAAATAATAATGGAAAGAAATAACGCATTAGAAGAGGCTGTAAACAGCTTCTTTGTTTCAGCGCAGGACTCAGGACTTGAACTGAGACAAGGACAGCTGGATATGGCTTTGGAGATATGTCAGGCAATAGAGGATCGTAAAAGCCTTGCAGTTGAAGCAGAGGTCGGTATAGGCAAATCATACGCTTATCTCGTACCTGCGATATACAATTACCTTAACGAGCATAAACAGGTGATCATAGCTACCTCAACGATAGCTCTTCAGGAACAGCTATCCACAGATGTAAAGAAAGTCCTTGAACTTATAGGTACAAAGATACCAGTGTTTATTGCAAAAGGGATAAAGAACTATGCCTGCGAGACAAGGCTGAGAAAGGTAATGACAAAGAATAACAGTGCCGTTCTCAAAGAAGTAATGAAATCAGTAAAGAACGGCGAAGCTGACAGATCAAAGCTCGGGCTCAATGTTCCTGAAGATCTGTGGCAGCAGATATGCGGCGTAAGCTATACCGATATGTGCATGTCATGCAAAAAGAGCAGATCATGCCCATACTGCAAACTGCGATATCACCTGAGGCACTCCGGCGGTATCGTGATATGCAATCAGAACCTGCTTGCAGCACATATGATAAATACTGAAAACAGAGCTCCCGGAATATTCAATACTAACAGAGGCTTATACATAATAGACGAGGCTCATAATATCGAAAGCAAGATAAGAGATGCGTATACTGTCTCATACAGCCGTGATGACCTTATACACCTTCTGTTAAACTGTATTGATATGACACCGTATAAGCGGAAAAGTGAGATAAGAGCGTATGCACTGGATACAGCCGAAGATGTCGAGCTTCTCTTCAAGCTCCTTGTCCGTCAGGTAAAAGCACAGTCAAAGGCACTTGATGCTGATACAAGTGTATACCATCTTGAACAGAACCCGATCACAGACGGTCTGTTGCGAAAGGTGCTTAAAAGGATAGTACATCTGGATGAGCGTTCAACTGTCATTCTTCAGGACGGGATAAACTTCCTGACCAATGTACTTAACACCAAAGAATACATCGTATGGCTCGAAATGAACGGAAAGCTCAAGATATGCGTCTGCAAGAAAGACATACGTCGGAAGATATCAAGTATGCTGTTTCCCTACAGAAATACCACTATCCTCACTTCCGCTACCATATCAGACAAGAACTACGGAACAGCAAGAGATAAGTGCGGGTATTATCTCAACAGCATAGGTTACCCTATAATCGGAAATGTTTCCGAGCCTAAACCGTCTCCGTTCAATTACGCAAAGAATACAATGCTCTATTGCTCGGATACCCTTTGCTATCCATCTCTGGAGAACAGAGAAGAATACCGCAGGCAGTCGATCGATGAGATAGTAAAGCTGCTTGATGTGACCAAAGGAAAATCCCTTATACTGTTCACCTCAAAAGAGGATATGGACTATGTATACCGCAGACTCAGCAATATGGGACTGCCTTACAAGATACTCATTCAGAATAAGGCATCTTCGCAGGCTCATCAGCTTGAAAAGTTCAGGACAGATACAAATTCAGTATTGCTGGGAACGGGAACATATTGGGAAGGGATAAATATTGAAGGTGAAGCACTTTCACAGGTCATCATATTCAAGCTTCCTTTTCCCGTACCCGATCCCATAATCGAATACAAGATGTCTATGGCGAAAGATAAGATCAGAGATGTCGCAGTGCCTGAAATGATAATAAAGCTCAAGCAGGGTGCAGGGCGGCTCATACGCTCATCGACCGATAAAGGAATAGTCTCTATACTAGATCCGAGAGCAGGAAGAAAGCTTTGCAACTTTTACAGAGCGACTATTCTCGACACTCTTTGTGAGAAAAACGAGACCAATGACATAAGTAAACTCAAAGAGTTCTGGAACAGAATATGTGAGGAGGAACTGTAATGGATATGAAGTTATACGGACAGGCTGATTTCTACTATGCTGTAAGCAAGCAGATCCTTTCAAGGCTTGTGGACAAAGGCTTGATAACAGACGAACAAAGAAACAAGATAGACATACTGAACAAAAAGGTCATTTTTGAACGGTATGCATCTATCGCAGAACTGGAGGTGAGTTCATGATCCTTTTTGCTGTAGGGTTCATCGTTGGCGGCATCGTAGGCATATTCACCATGTGCCTTTGTCAGGCAGCCAGGCGGGCAGACGAATCGACCGGCGAAAGATAAAAAATCCGCCCGAGCATTTCGGGCGGTATACATAACTATTGATCATAACTGCTGGAACATAAAAATACATGATTCATCATAACGAGGTTTAAGTCTTTTATGCAGTTCATCTTCTGACTTAGGAGTCAATCTTCGGAAACCATAATCAGAATATGTTTCAATTAGCTTCTCATATGGAAGGGCAAAAAGATAGATTATTCTTAGCCCAATATCACACGATGCTTTCTTAATAATTGGAACAACAAAGTTTTCAAAAATAACAGAACCTAAACCGTTGATATCATATTTCTTGACAAAGGAATAATTAACTGCAAAGTTAGCGAGTTCTGCGCCGGGTACAGTGTCAAAAACAATACCATCATCGCTTTCGACTTCATTGGTAGATACCAGTCCTGCCTTAAGTGAAAAGTATCCTACTAATTCATCAGTATCTTTTGCTCGCACAAGATATGTTCTCATAACACCGGCATCTTCTTCAGCAAATGCAAAATGCTGAATATAGTCGACCAAACCATCGCCGGTATCTGCATTCTTTACTGTGAATTTCATTATATCTTGCTCGTCACGTTCTGAAGTACCAAGGTGATTGCAGTAAAACAGTTCGTTTTCAAGTATACCCTTGATCATACTTTTTTAGTCTCCATTTTCTTTTTTAATTCATCCATGGTCTTCTGGCTTTTTTCCTGCATTGATCTTCTATTCGGCTGCGGAGAGCTCATTATTTCATTGATTATCTGTCTGCCGAGCTTGGGCGGCAGATTAGTCATGCACGGCTTTCCGTATCTTGAGTTCTGTGCCATAGCTCACTCCTCCTTTACTGGTATCAGAACAACATTTCTTATCGTATATATTATACCATAGTTCACGCTGAAAATCAAGTGTTTGACAAGCATTCACCGAGCCTATGACTACATAATATGTCAAACGAAAAATAGTAGTATTGTCTGAATTGATCGCTTTTCACAAATCAAGGTCATCTATTTCGTGTACAAGTGTGATTACAATTCCAGAAGTTTTGTGGTATCATTTGTTAATAACGCAGGAATCGGAAAGGGGTGATGATATGCCCAGAATGATAGTAATACCGCCAAGAACAGACAACACCGTTAAAAAGCTGCGAGTAGCCGCATACTGCAGAGTGTCGACAAACCACGCAGATCAGGAGAACTCATATGAAACGCAGGTCAGATACTTCTCGGAACTGTTTGACAATTCAAGCACACAGCAGCTTGTCGGGATATATGCTGACGAAGGCATAACAGGCACCAGCCTTGATTCCCGTGTCAGCTTTATAAAGCTGCTTGAGGACTGCCGCCACGGCAGGATAGACAGGATCATAACAAAATCGATAAGCCGATTCGCCCGTAATACAATGGACTGTCTCAAGTGCATTCGTGAACTTAATGATCTCGGAATTACGATAATATTTGAAAAAGAGAACATAGATACGGCAAGAATGTCCGATGAGATGATGGTGACCATCATGGGCGGTCTTGCACAGGAAGAATCACATTCTATCTCAAGGAATGTACTGTGGAGCATACAAAAGAAAATGGCAAGCGGTACATACCGCCATGCAAGAGTGCCATACGGATATAAAAAGAATGAAAAGACAGGCTCGCTCGTCGTGGATCCCAGGAAAGCAAAGATCGTAAAAAGGATATTCAGCATGTATTTGAGCGGTACAGGAACAACATCTATCGCAGTAAAGCTGAACAACGAAGGCATCGCTTCACCGACAGGAGTCAAATGGAACGGCGTAACGATATGCAAAATGCTGCGGCAGGAAAAATACACAGGCAATACCCTATGGCAGAAAACATACTCCGAGTTTATGGGACCGCATTTTCAGATCAACAAAGGTCAGAAACCTAAATACTATATACAGAACAGCCACCCTGCAATAATAGATAATGAGACCTTTGAACAGGCTGCCAGACTCTTGAAACAGAATAAGACAAACAACACCGTCACAAAGAAACTGCCTTTTAGAAAAAAGCTTATCTGCGGGCAGTGCGGACATATGTATACACTTAAGCCGGGGCGTATCATCAACTGGCAGTGCAGTCACAAATACAGTACAACAAAAAAATGCATCAATACCGAGATATCCGATAAAGATCTTCACATCGCACTTGAAGCTCTGTGCGATAAACTTCACATAAACGGAAAGATTATTTTCGGCAGATGTATAGAACATCTGAGCAAACTTGAAAGTCTTAAACCCGGCGGCACATTGAACATTGCAAATGCATATACACAGATCGCTGACCTCAAAGAACAAAAGCACAGACTGACTGTACTGAGGACAAAAGGTCATATATCAGATGAGAAATTCATGCTTATGGAATCTGAGATCAAGCGGAAAATCGCCGAGCTGAACGGCGACATCGAAAGGCTGTCACAGGAAAAAGATACTGCAATAGACGATATACGGCTCATATATGAGACAGTCAAGGAATATGACGGAACGATCGAATACCGTGAGCGGATACTGTCCGAACTCGTTGAACGGATAAGGATAACCGGCAGCGAGATAAGATTTGAGCTTATCGGAGGATTATCATTCACAGAAAGGAATGGAGCATATGAAAACTAGAAAAATACCTTACGGGTATATGATGCGAGGCGGCAGATACATAATAAACGATGAAGAAGGAGAAATCGTAAAGGATATATTCACCTCTTTCACAGGCGGAAAGACCGTTACCGAGATAAGTAATGAGCTGTATTCAAAGAAGCTGCCATATTTCGATGTATCAAAAACCAAGGCAAGAGAAAAGGTTTACATGATACTTGGTCACGACTACTACTGCACTCAGGACAAGTATCCTGCCCTTATATCCACAGACCTGTTCACAGCAGCTAAAAAGCTGCTTGACGCCTCGACAAAGCATGTAAAACGGGGTATAGACTCTGTTATATCGAACTGCTTTTACTGTGAGCTTTGCGGCAGACCGCTCATTTATTCTCGGCTGTATACGGACAGGCGCTGGCACTGCACTACAAAAGACTGCCCTAATCACACATCAGACATTTCTTCTGCCGTCTTTGCTGATGCCTTATACACCATAATACGAAATGTTGTAGCAGATCCGTCACTTCTTGATACACAAACAGTCATAAGCAGATACACACCCGATATGGTCGTAAAACGGAAAGAAAACGACATACTGATGAGATGTCATATAAAGCCGCTCGATTATGACAGGATACGAAAAGGGATATTTGAACTCGCATCCGAAAAATATGACCTATGCAGTTATGACAGAACAAACGCCAGGACCAGTGAGATAAAAAGGATACTGTCTGCCACAGGACCTGATGAACTTCCCGGCATTAACGATATTCGTAAGATATTGCGAAAGGTAACTGCTGATCATCTGGCAAACATCAAAGCCGAGTTCATAAACGGCAAGGTAATTGAATTTCGAAAGGAGCAGTAAAGACTATGTATAATGTAAACAGCATTCAGGCAGCACCCAATGTTATAGTTATTCCCGCATTATCAAAAGAAGAAATATCTATATCAAAACGCAGACAGAAAAGAGTTGCTGCCTACTGCAGAGTATCCACAGATCAGGAAGAACAGCAAAACAGCTATCAGACACAGATAGCATACTACACAGACTACATTAATTCCAAGCCCGAGTGGTGTATGGCAGGTATTTATGCCGATGAAGGAATCTCTGGTACACAGACCAAGAAGCGAACACAATTCAATCGGATGATAAAACGGTGCAAGCAAAAGAAGATCGACCTTATATTGTGCAAATCCATATCAAGATTTGCAAGAAACACAGTCGATTGTCTTGAATACATAAGGCAGCTGCGTTCTTTGGGAATCGGCGTAATGTTTGAAAAGGAAAACATAGATACGCTGAATATGACCAGTGAATTCATCATTGCCCTTTACGGCTCATTTGCTCAGGCTGAGTCCGAGTCTATCAGCAAAAATATAACATGGGGCATCGAAAAGCAGTTCCGTGAGGGCAAAGTACGGTATCAGATGAACAATGTACTCGGTTACCGCATGGGCTCGGACGGGAAGCCGTATATCATTGAAAAGGAAGCACAGATCGTCAGGAGAATATATGATCTGTTTCTTGAGGGAATGAGTCTTGAACGGATCGCCGACATAATGGAGAGTGAGGGTGCAAGAAGGCGAAACGGCAGATCTGATTGGCAAAAAAACAATGTAAGGTCGATCCTTAACAACGAAAAATATGTCGGTGATGCCATTCTTCAGAAAAGCTATACTACCGACTGCATAACTCACAAGCGTTCTATCAATTATGGAGATAAGGCAAAATACCTCGTCCACGACTGCCACGATGCCATAATAGACAGGGATACATACAACAGGGCTCAACAGGAAATAGCCAAGAGAAGCTCCGTTATCAAGCGCAGTGACAAGACAAAGACCGACCACGGCAAATACTCCAGCATATACGCTCTGAGTGAGCTGCTCATCTGCGGTGAATGCGGCTCGTCATACCGCAGAGTGACATGGAATGTACATGGCAAAAAATCTATAGTGTGGCGCTGTATAAACCGCCTCGATCACGGGACAAGGTACTGCAAGGACTCACCTTCCATACACGAGGACAAACTCCACGCTGCGATTGCCAAAGCAATGAACAAGGTGTATACAGGCGACAGCGAGTTTATGAGCATAGTTGATCAAAACATAGAGAGTGTCCTTTCAGAAGCCGATGAGATCGGTCAGGCTATCTCAAAGATGGAATCAAGGATCAAGGAAATAGAAAAGCAGCGTGATAACCTCATAGAACTTGTAACAATAGGAGCTATGGATATTGAGGCATCAGATGGTAAGTTCAAAGCACTAAAAGATGAAGAATCATATCTGCGTCAGCAGATCTTGCAGCTCAAAGAACAAGCAAAAACCAGTGATGACCTTCGCCACACTCTCTCACTTATATCCGAGGAACTGAAAAGATATGGTGACAGCATCATTGAATATGATGATATAGCTGTACGCAAGGTCATCGACTGTATCAAGGTAATGTCAAAAACTAAAATTATTATATCATTCAAGGGCGGGTTTGAGATGGAAGCTGACATAGAGCCATAGCCGCCACAGCGACTCAGAGCAATTTTAAGGCACTTTTAGCTTTCAGGCGTAAGTTTCAGAGTCAGACGCCAGGACGGCATACAGAGCATTTCTGTGCGTCTGAGAGCAAATTGTGCAGAGAGAAGCATATCACGCACAAACTCTGACTCATCTCATCTTGACTGATAACCAAAAATGGTGTATGCTTTGATACAATGAACAATTGGAAATACAAAGACCAAAAGTGAGGTGAACATTATGCCTGAACTTATATCCAACTACGGTTGGGCAAGAATCGAGAAAATTGAGCCGGTAAGAGACTTGAGTACTGACGAATTGGAAAAACGGCAGCTTTATCTTGGCTTTGAGGGAAATCTGCTATTATTTGAAAGTCAGGTCAAACACCCCGGTGAACAGTTCATCTACATTTTTAATGGAAAAAAGTACTTCCACACAAGCTGTGGCACGTTCTCAATACATGATGATTTGATAGAGTTGGAGACTCGGAATAGTAGATACACTTTCATCCTTATACATAACGATGCAGATTCAAAATTACAATGACCGAGCATCAAAAAAACTTGCAGGGCATAAGACAGTTCCTGCAAGTTTTCTCTTTGTACAAAGTTTTGTACAGATAAAATGGCATAAAAATAAGCCTCAAAGGCTTTAAATACGGCATTTCCTGTTGTCATCTAAATGGTTCGTGACTGAATAGACGCAAATACTATGATGAGGGCAATGAGTATCATCAGAAGCACGATCTTTATGACACGCTTTTTCTGCTTGCGGCGTTCTTCCTCGCTTTCGGCTTTCTTTTCTGCGACGACCTGCTGCGCTATTTTCTCCGCAGTTTCCCACAGCTTATTGTTCTCGCTTACTGTTCTTTCGCTCATTACACTCACCTCGATTCCTTGGTTTATTGTTTTAAACATTGGACTTTTTTGCCAAAAGGGTGCACTTGCCCCTTGTAGACATATTTTCTCTCTTATATTATACAATAAAAGTGCGTATTTGGCAATAAGCATATTTGACAAAATTGCACAAAGATGATTGTGTATCTTATGAATTTATTTCACAATTTTAACGATAAGCCATTTGGTCAGATATATGGTGATCCGATTATATTATACTATATTAGTATGACAAGCTGATGATAACCTGCTAAAAATGCTGCGCAGCGATAAAAAAATCGACATCCGCCAAAGGGCAGATGCCGATCATTATTTAAAGAGCGCGGGATAGTATAACGCTCTTTATTGCTGGGTAGTTCTCTTATAGCCGAACATCAAAGCGTTTTTGTTCAGCTCCAGCTTCCTTGCGAGGATGATCTGGACGATCGTACAAACGACCGATGTTACTGCCAGCAGGCACAGTACGAATGCGCCCGTGCTTGAGAACATACTGCTTGCTGCGCTTCTCAAGCCGCTTACGATGGTCCTTCCGAACATGAACAGCGACATATACGCTAACCAGAATATTACCCAAGCCCATTTGCCGCACTTTAAGCACACGGTCATAAAGAGTGCGCCTGCGATGCCGATGCAGTAGTAGACGAGAAGCTGGAATGCAAATGCGAGTGCCAGACCTGCGATATCGGTGCCTGTCTTTACTATGCCAAAGATCTTGATAAGCGGGCTGAAAGAATAGTTAAGTCCCAGGCCGGGGCAAACGCCCGAAAGCAGTGCCTCTGCTGCGAAGTTTACAGCGGCGAACACAACTGTGCTTATCAGCAGTGATGCAAACACGGTTTTGAGCGCCGATCTTCTTGAACGGTTGAGGCAGATGCTCATATTTGCGCATTCACTCGAAACAGTTACCGCGCTTATGAACATCCAGAATGCGAGGGGCACGGTAGTTATGTTGTTCAAAGCCTTTTCTCTTGCGGGCGGATCGAGGAATACTGCCGAGAATATGATAACGCCAATGCTTATTACTGCGGCGATACAAACGGCGATAAAACTTTGTACAATGGTCGATTTTTTGAGTACATAGCGCATCAGATCATTTTTCATTTTCTTTTCCCCCTTATGCTGCTTTTACAGCGCTTTTGCTGTCAAGCGTCTGTGTTTTTATCAGCTTCCACTGTGCCACGAGCATTATCACGAGAAGCGTGCCGAGAACTGCGATAGAGATCCACTTTGACGAAAGCATGATAAGTGTGATAAGAATACCTGCTGCTGCGAAGAAGCAAAGTATGCTTGCAAATACCACGCCTGCGCCCTTGAACCTTGAAAGGAAATTCAGCAGCAGCGAGCCGATAAGTGCGAACAGCAGCGAGCCGAAGAGCATAAGAAGTATGCCGCTGATAATGCCCTGTGATGCGGCCATATTCTTTGAAAAGAGTGCTGTATTGAAGGCGACATCTCTGAACTTATCAGAAAGCACGGAATACCTGCCTGTGCAAAGCTTTGAGAAGATAAGATTTACACCCATTCTTGCGGGAAATACTGTTGCGGTTATAAGACCTGCGCTTATCAGCTCGGACAGGAGCGTTGCGCGGTGCAGATGCTTTCTGGTGACGTTGACCTGAAGCGAGAGGCTGAACATCTGCGCTGTGAAGGCAAGTCCGAAGCCGAGTGCGGCTACCATTGCCATAAGTCCGACAGGCGAAACAACGCTTATTTTATCTATCTGCTCCTGGGTTACGGTGCTGCTCTTTTTATACAGGTCATCAAGATCTCCTCTTGCGTCCTGGAACTCGATGAACGAGAATATTGCAACTATCACCGCGAAAACCGCTACCAGCGATAATACTTCTTTTATATTCCAGGTAGTGCGGAGTAATTTCTTTGTATACATTTTATCTATCCCCCATTTGTTCTCAATCGTTTGTCATTCTGATAAACAGGCTTTGCAGGCTTGCCTTTGAGATCTCAAGTCCCTGCGGAACGTTTTCAGCCTTGCCCTTGACGTATGCAGACTTGATGCCGCCGACGTTATCGCTGCCGATAACGGTCTTGCCTGCGGTGTACTTATCGACCAGCTCGGCAGGTCCTGTGACAGTGTAGGAATCCTGCATTATCTTTTCGGTGTCCTCTGCGGTGACGAGTCTGCCCTTGTCGATGATTATTGCTTTTTCGATAAGGCTTGCACACTCGTCGATGAGGTGGGTGGAGATCACGAAGGTACTGCCGGTATTGGCATAGCGGTCGATGAGCTCCTTATAGAAAAGCTCTCTGTGATTGGGGTCAAGACCCAGAACAGGCTCGTCAAAGAATATGTAGTCAGCACCCGATGCAAGCGCGATTATGAGCTTTGAGATGCTTGAATAGCCTGTGGAGAGCGACATCAGCTTTTTCTTGACGTCAAGCTCGAATTTTTCTGCAAGGGCGAAGGCGTAGTCCTCGTCAAGTGCGGGGTAAAACTCCTTTACCAGCTTGACTGCGTCCTTGAACTTTCTGTCAACGGGGAGCAGGTTATGCTCGCTCATGGTGAAGATCTTGCGCAGTGCCTCGTCGTTCTCGATGGACATCTCGCCGTCTACGAAGATCTCGCCCGAGGTCGGGAAGATGCGGTTTGAGATGAGGTTTACCATGGTCGATTTGCCTGCGCCGTTCCTGCCGAGCAGTCCGTAGATCTTGCCGTACTCTATGGTCAGCGAGATATTCTCAAGTGCTTTGGTGTCCTTATAGTGCTTTGTAAGATTTTTAAGTTCTATCCCTCTCATTTTTATTATCCCCTTTCGATAAGTTCGATTATGTCTTTTTTGGTAAGTCCGAGCTTGGCTGCTTCATCAAGCATTTTTCTGATATACTCGCCGAAGAACTCCGACTGTCTTTCTTTTTTCAGCGTTTCAACTGCTCCTTGTGATACAAACATTCCCAATCCCCTTTTCTTATAGATGATGCCTTTGTCTACCAGCATATTCACACCCTTGAGCGCAGTCGCGGGATTGATCTTCAGGTTCACCGACATTTCTGTGGTTGACGGTATCTGCTCCCCCTCTTTGATGGCTCCCGAAATGATACTGTCGCTCAGCCAATCCGCCAGCTGTACGAAGATCGGCTTTTCGCTTTCAAAGTTTATCTGCATTATCTGTCCTCCTTTAGATCGTCTTTCTCTCTTTTGTTCTTATCCTTGTTTTATGTTTTGTTCAGCGCTGCTTTTGCTTTTTATCTTTATAGGCAAAATACAGATGGCGCAGCATAAGCGCTATGAGCGGTAAAAATCCTATCAGCATATCTCTTCCTCCTGTGTGTTTGTTGTTCCTTCTTTGGTTAGTTTGTTTGTGGGTTAATTACCTCTGTAACTAACTATATCACTAACTACCCTTTTTGTCAAGCCCTTTTTTGATATTTTTTTAAATTATTTTTCCGTAAGCTGCAAATAACGCGCATTTACGCTGTTTTTAGGGCACAAAAAAATCATCGGCAAGGTGTCTTACCGATGATGAGGTTAGTTATTTGGAGTAATCAGGTTAGTTATTGGGGGTGATCAGGTTAGTTAGTCTGTTATCCTGCACCGCACCGTAAAGCGCTCGCTGCCTGAATAATTACAGGTATAGAGCGAGAGGTCATAGCTGCTTTGCACCATATCCGTGACCTGTTCGGGCTTGAGCATTTCGGTATCCTCTACTCTGTACGAGTAGGTCTCGCCGTTCATATTGGTGAACAGCACGGTGTCTTTCTTTTTCAGCTGTTTGAGCTTTTCAAAACCGCTGTTGAAGTTATGGCCTGCGATAACGAGGTCGTCCGTTTCGAGCGAGCCGTAATAGCGGCAGGGTGCGATATTCAGCTTATCGTAGCTGAAGGTATTGAAAACGGGCATTTTCAGGTCGGCGGCGGGTACGGTGAGGTATCCGATACAGTCATTTCCATCGACCTCGACCACGGGCATATGCTTTTTGACTGCCTCTATCGCGGGGGCTTCGCTGCTGTCAGGGTGCAGTGATGATGCGTTTTCGTGCTGTGCGATAGCATTTTCGACCTGCGTTTGAAGCTTATCGGCAGATCGCTTTGCCTTGCTGCTTTGGTGGTAGTTCCACCACACAAGCGCCGCGCAGGCTGCTATCATAAGCGAGCCGATGATGATAAGCGCGGTCGACACGCGGTTTGCACGCTTATTCATTGCCGTTTCTCTTTACTGTGCGGATAACTATGCCCACGATGATGAGCAAAAGTCCGCCGCAGGCAAGCACGGGTACAGGCCATTTCAGCTGACCTGTCGGGATAAGCGCGCGGGTGTTATAGATGGTGTAGGTATTGCCGTTTTGCGAATATGTAACGGTATAGTCCTTGGGCACCTGCTGCTCTCTGACAGACCATTTCTTTGTGCTGTCAAGGTCATTCCACTGATGAGTCCAGCCGTTTTCGCTGCTCAATTCCACGGACGCGAACACGCTGCCGTCGCACAAAAGCTCGGCGGTGATGCTATGCGGTCGGTTCTGACCGTCATCGTTCCATATTTTCTTTACGGTGATGTCCATACTCTTATCCTCGCTGATCTGGCCGAACTTCGGCTTGGCGATAAGGTTGAACTCCCACTTGCCGTTATTATCGTACGGCAGCACTGCAAGGAACGGCATAAAGCGCTCGTACTTTGTATTGCCCTTGATCTCGGAAATAAGGTACACGCCTGCTGTGAGGTCATCAAACTGTGTTCTGCCCGTATTATCGGTATACTTTGTCTCGCCGCTGATGGAATTATCAAGCGCATACTGAAAGAGCTTTTTTGCGATCTCGAGCGACTTTACGTCATCAAGCGTTTTGGCAAATCCCGAAAAGCTGTCGGTGCAGGTATAGACGATCTTTCCATCGACAAGCTTTGCATCTGCTACGCGGTAGATAGTAACATCTGCATTTTCGATAGGCGTTTTATCCTTTTCGCTTTCAAGCAGGATACCGATGATGCCTTTTTTATTCAGATCCGGCTCGCCTTGACCGAGCGCGCTGACGCTTGCGGACATTGCGGTAAGGAGAGCTATCAGCAGCAGGAAGCTCAAAAATATTCTATTGTGTTTCTTCACCGGCTGTTTCCTCCTTTGCGCGTGATCTTTTCTTTTTTATATGATCCTTGACCAGCACGAACACAAGAACTGCGACAAGCATTGGTATTGCTGCTATCGGAGTTACAACGAGCGGGTCGATTCTGAATGCTTCGTTTTTTACAAACACGCCCGGCTTTTCCTGCGCAGTTTCGATGCGCACGCCACGCAGAAGCAATCTGTGAGAGTTGATGCCATAGGGTGTACAGGTCATAAGGGTACAGTAATCCTTGCCCTTTACTATCTGAAGATCGTCCGTTTCTTCGGGGCGGACGGTTTTTATCCGGTCTATGCGGTAGGTGAGCTTTTTATCCAGCACTGTTACGGTGAACTCGTCACCCTGCTCAAGCTCGTCGAGGTCTGTGAACAGCTTTGCGCTGGGCAAACCTCTGTGTCCCGAAAAGACGCAGTGCGTTGACTCTCCGCCGACGGGCAGGCTTGTGCCTTCGAGGTGTCCTGCGCCCATAGCCAGAACAGATTCATCGACCGAATGATAGATAGGAAGCTCAACGCCTATTTTATCAATGTCGATATAACCCATTATGCCTGTGCCTGTGATATCAAGGGTAGTATCGTACCCTTTCACGAGGTCGGGCTGATAGAACGCGGATACTGTATCTGCAAGGCGCTTATTGTAGTCCTGCGCCTGTGCAAGCATTTGCTCTATCCTGTCGCTGCCTGTTTTTTCAAGAGTTTGGTTATACTCGCTGATAACTCTTGAAGCGTTCTTGCGGTTGATGTAATTGCTGATCGCGGGATACAGCAGCACGGACAGTCCAACGATAAACATAACTATTATGAGTATAGTTGTAAGATGCTTTCTCATTGGATTCTCCCTGCTGCAATATCGCAGGGCGGAGAGGAGAGAGTACCCCTCCCCGCCGATAGATATCGAACTTTTAAGATATTGCTTTAATTATTCTTCTTCTTTTTTGCCCATTCTGATCTTTGTAACGAGCAGCGCGCCTGCGCAGACGATGAGAAGTCCGCCGACTACATAGAAGATGGTAGTACCCATACCGCCTGTGCCCGGAAGTGTTGCGCCCTTATTGTTTGCGACCTGGAAGTGATAGCAGCCGTCCATCTGCGAATCGACTGTTGTGTTGCCCACTTTGCAGGTCCATACAAATCTGTTGTCGTTAGCATTATACTGTGAGGAAAGTGTTACGGTGATGGTATCGGGGCTGAGCTTATTATAGCCCTCAGGTGCTTCAAGCTCTGTGATGGTATATGTGCCTGCATCAAGACCTGCAAAGCTGAGGAAACCTTCTGCATTGGTATAGCCTATATTGTTGATGCCTGTTGTGGATGTAAGGGTATTATCAACAGTTACCTCTGCATACTTTGTGGTTGTAGAATCGTAGTTCTTTTCTGTTGCAGCTGTTGGTACATCGGTAGTAAAGGTGCCGTTCTTGAGCATATAGTATGTGCCTGAAGCAGACTGCTTGAATACTGTTTTGTTTACTATAACAGCCTTTACGCCTTCGCCTTCGATCTTGAACTTTGCACCTGAAAGAGCGGTGCCTGAGTTGCCGTCGATCTTATCTATCTGGATACCCGAGGTACCTGTTACGGTCTTGATGTCGGGTGTCTTGCCTGTTACGTCACCGTCATCGGGACCCGGTTCATCGGTCGTGCTGTTGGGAGTGATGTTAGGGTTGTTGGAGTAGGTAAGATTTGCGGTGTTATCGTTTGTACCCTCTGTGATATTAGCGTCTTTATTAAGTGTTGCGGTATACTCGATCTTGATATCGTCGCCCTTGGTGTACTGTTTAAAGTTCTTCAGGACGAGCTTGAAGCTGTGAGCAGCTGATGTGACGGTATAATCATCATCTTTATCAAGTACCTTGGTGCCGATAGTTACCTTGATGTCATTATTGAATGTAAGGCCGTCTGTCATGGTATCCTCGACTACGAAGAAATACTTGGTATAGCCTGTCATATCGGGGACTTTGGAGTCGATCTGGTAATTTACCTTATCGCCGACGCTTGCGGTATTGTTCTTGACTTTTTCGCCGCCTTTAATAATATTCTTATCAAATGTAGGAACATCTTCCTTGGCGGTCAGCTCAACGTTGCCGACTACCTTGAGGATAAATCTTGAATAAGCGCCGTATCCCGGATCTGTAAAGCTGTTATCCTTATCCTTGATGAAGTAGTAGCCTGCATCTGCTTTAGCGACTGTGATAGGGCTTGCCTGTTCGGAGAATGCCTTTGTGCCGAGGTTTGCGCCAACGACCTTTGCAAAAGCCTGCATAAACGCGCCGTCATTGTCCTTGCCTTCGAGTGCCTTTGCGACATCGGAAGCTTTTGTTGCGGATGCAAACGCGCTGCCTACGGTAGTGTCAGTCTTGAGGGCATCGATAAATTTATCGTTGCTATTATCGATACCTGCGCCCCAGGTGACATCTGTAAGGGAGCCGTCCTGTGCGAGCGTACCTGCGAAGATCCTGTAGCCGTCGTAGGTATGATCTGCTTTGTCATTGTCGGGTTTATTGATCGTGATGGTGAAATCGCCTTCTGCAGCGATCGCAGTCACGCTCATGCTCATTACCATAAACACGGTAAAGATCACGGCGGTGAATAATCTTAAAGTTCTTTTCATAGTGATTTTTCCTTTCATACTCGTTTTATTTTACGCGTTCAGATCCGCGGGGTCATCCACCCTCCTTTCGCTTTTTACGCAAAAGTACAAATGCTGTAAGCATAAGTCCCGAACCGAGCGTGAGGTGCGGCAGGATGCCTGCTCCGCCGGTATTGGGGAGGGTGTATTTTTTGAAGGTGTTCACAAACTCGGGGTCTGCGACTTCAACATCGTCTTTATAGTATTTGATGGACGATACCAGTCTGTTTTCCTGCTCGTCCTCGTCAACTGTGACTACCACCTTGAACTCGCTTTGGTCAAACTCGTAGGCATCGACGCCGTCGGGGATCACCTCTTTGACGTAGTAGGTATACTCACCCTTTGAGAGAAGTATCTGCTCGGGGAATACTACATTTCCGTCAGCATCGTTTTTAGCTGTTGCCACTACCCTTGACTTGTCCGCATTGAGCAGTTCAAACTCAAACTGATCGCCGGCAAGAGTCTGGTTCCTCAAAACCTTTTTCGCCCGGAATGCGGTAAGTGCGGGTGAGACGTTTATCACTTCATTAAGATCAGCTTTCAGCGTGAAATCAAGTCCGCCGTGAGTCGGGCACTTGTTGTAGGCATCAATGACGCTCTGGTGAGGCAGATCGAACACTGCACTCTCGACCATGATGTCATCACCGCTGATTTGATCGGTCTGTGTCGATGTCTGAACGTTGTCGGCTGAATAATATGTTACTGTTTCAGTCGAAGGTGAAAGAACCAGTTTCACATCAAATGTAGCAGAATCTACATCGTAGAGCTTGAAATTCTTATCGCCCCGCAGGACTACCCTGTCGCCGTTGGCGAGAGTAAAGTTTGCAAATGCATTGGGATCTGTCACGAGAATGTAGTTCGATGTAAGCTCGTACTGCGTAGTACCGGGTGTTCCGCCCTTATAGTAGTGCGGCGAATCAAACTGCTGGATAACTGTATGATCGTTATCTTTGCCGTAAAGGTAGCAATGGTTCACATCGTAGACATAAGCGTGGTAAACTGTCTTTATGACTTTTTTGGTATTATCGGGATAGGTAACTGTTTTCTCGATGGAGTATGTTCCGCCGTCGGCTATCTCGATATCGGCGTGTGTGAGATCTTTATCAGCATCAATTACAAGGTAGAAGTTAGTACCGTTGAAGCTTATCGTTTCCCACGTTCCGTAGCCCAGATGCGGATCCTCGATCTCAAATTTAGCTGAAACGCGATAGAACGGTTCTGAACCGTACGTCTTTACGAGCTCCCTGTTGGTGCTGCCGATCTTTTGAACGTACTGACCGCTCGCCACAGTGAAATCTGCATTCGGGTCACGCTCGTATGTTACGAGCTCCAACGTTTCTCCCGGTTCGAGCTTGTACGCGCCGTTGAGCCAGTCATGTATTTTTTCATTGGTATTTACGATGTACAGCGGCTCGCCTGCATCGCTGTATACGATATACTTGGGGTCAACTCCCGAATGTACCTCGGGCAGATACTCATTTATCCTGTCCTTGTCTGTTTCGCCCTGCTGGCCTTTGACAAGTATCTGATTCTCGACCTTTATATAGAAGCGCTCGGTCGGGGTCGCACCGCTGTCTTTATAATCCAGCACTACTCGGCACTCGCCGGGGCGCCTTGCATAGAACTCGCCCTTCATGCTCTTTGTAGTATCGGTCTCATTATACGCGGTGTTTCCGCCTGTTGGCGTTCTGTTTATGATCTTATTATCATCGGGGCCGTTATACTCCACCCAGAACTCCGCGCTCTTTGGCAGGTTATCTGCTGATACCCCGAGGGTATCTCCGACGTGGAGGATATACGGATCATCCGCTGAAGTGCCTTTGCCAAGAGTTGCTATATCAACGTATCTCGGCTGGTCTGTGCCTGCGATAAGTATCTTGCTGCCGTTCTCGTCAAGCTTATAGCTGCCGCCTTCCTTTTCGTACTCCTTAAAGGTCGTCCAGACGTAGATGGAGAAGGAGTCGGCGGTGAAGTCGGCTTGTGTCGGGGAGAGCTTTGCGTTCTCTACCGCTTTGACCTCGCCGTTATCAGTTTTATGCAAAAGCTTTTGGTTATCGCCCTCGAGCTTTTTATCGCCCGTCAGGCTTATCTGCACGGTGACGTTTTTGCTCTTTGCGGGTTCGATCTCCTCGCCGCTTGCATTTTTGAACGTGATATCGACTGCCACGGCATCTACGACCTTTTCGGCTGTACCTATGCCCTGCTGGGCGGTCTTTACTGCTTCGGACTTTTCGATATCCGTTACGGTCATTGTTGTATTCTCGGGGAAGGTGCCCTTATCAGCCTTTGCTGTGACCCTGACACCCGATGCTGACACCTGCTCAAACAGCATTTCGCCTGCTGCTCCATCGAGCTTCACGCAGCCTATGATATGCTTGTCATCAAGCTGATAGGTGCTTTTTGCGACACTGCCGTCTACGTTTCCTTCGATAGTTTCTATAAGCTTTTTGCCGTCGTTTTCGATAAGCTGCGTGACGACTGCGCTGCGGTCGGCTTTATCATCGAGGTCGGTATCTATAAGGATAACATCGCCTTTTTGGAGAGTTGTATCCTTGATGCTTTGCACGAGCTCTTTATTTTCAAGCTCTGCTGCCCAGGCTGCTGTGCCAGAGCCGTAGGGAACGCTTTGTCTGTCCACGCCTGCGTAGTACATACAGAAGTATGTGAACAGGCTGTTCCACTCGCCGTAGGGGCTGCCGTACCACTGACCGTAGCGGGTATAGCCGTTTTTCGTTTCGCCGTCATCGGCGATATGGAAATTAGTCTTGCTTTCGCTGTAACCGAGCTGTGACTGTGCAATAAGCGCGATATTCTCCCGCACGTTTTCGCCAAGCTCTTTGGGAAGCGTCTGCTCCCAGACCGCTTCGGTCTCGGTATCCGCAGTTTTATCGGCTGTGCAGGTGCTTGAATGTGTATGCTCGTCAAGTCCGCATATCAGGCGGTCTTCATAGCAATCGCCGGTATGCTCGTGCCCGCTGTCAGTATTCTGGCATACAAGCACTTTATCATAGCATTTATCGGTATGGGAATGCTCCTGCTGTGAACAGGTCTGAATATCCTCCTCCATAGCCGTACCCACACCGCGAAGCTGCCAGAAGACAGTCATTGAAACAGCCATGGACATTGCAGTCAGGAAAGCAGCGATGCGATGGCGCAGCTTTCTGTTTGCGCGGATATTCTTTACATATTGTGCGACATCGACTCTCAAACGCTTTCCCTCCTTTGCAGTTTTTTTATGATCTATGATGACCAGAGCGTGAACAGCACGCGCCCTATGACCTGTTCTTTATCGACGCAGCCGATAGCCGAGCTTCTGCTGTCTATCGAGGATACGCGTTTATCGCCGAGTATGAACAGGCTGTTTTCGGGGACTGTCAGCGGGAACTGCACATCGCACTCGCCCAGGCTCTTATCCTGCGCATAAGGCTCATCAAGCACCTTTCCGTTGACAGACACGTTGCCGTCACTGTCGATATCTATCTTATCACCCGGCAGGCCTATGACGCGCTTGAGCAGCATCTTATTATGCCACGACACGCAGCAAAGGTCGCCGCAGTCAAAATTCTTGGTCTTTACTAATAAAAGTATATCTCCGTCCTTGAGCGTAGGCTCCATACTGTCGCCCGAGACCTGAATGACAGGCATAAAAAGTGTTGAGATAAGCACTGCTATCGCTGCCACGACGATAAGCACCGCAAAGGTATTGCGCAGCATACGAAAGTACTTTTTTCTTCGCGCTATCTTATCCTTTTCTTTTTTTACCTGCTGTTTATCAACGGTGGGCTGTTTGCCTGTTTCGCCTGCGCCGTCCTTACTTTCTTTGGTATCTGTATCATCTTTGTTATCTTCGTTATCCATAAGGTCAGAGACGAGGTCTACAAGCTCTTCCCTTTTGAGCCCGCTCAGATCTTTTTTATCCATATTTTTCTCCGAATAAAAAATGTTGAATATATTATATATGCAGGCATAAAAGTCAACCAAATTTATAGATTTTTCACAAGGTGTGCGGCACTTATCGGCAAATTGTTCGTCAAAGTGCACAAAGGTTATATATGATGTTTATTTTGTGACATATCCACAAATTCAGGCAGGAATATTTGGTGGTTATTCACCCATAAAAACGTTTACGCTTATGCGTATATAACACAGGATCGACACGAAAGGAGAGATCAACATGAAAAAATCAGTAATTATCACTATCGCAGCGGCGATGATACTTTCAATGGCGGGCTGCTCGGACTCCGCAAAGGGGACTGCGGGCAAGGACATTTCGGTAGTATCGCAGAAAGAGCCCGGAAACAGCGCTGCCGATACCGGCAGCAGCAGGAGTGATCCGAGCAGCAAGGACGACAGGCTCACACCTGCTATCACCGAAGCAGAGTACATAATTAAGTCCGATTATAACGATTTTACATAGGCATCTTTGAGAAGCTCAAGGCGATACTCAAAAAAAATGACCTCACTCTCAAAGGTGAGCAGAGCGTGTCAGGCGGCGCAAATGCCCTTATAACGCTGAAAACAAAAAGCGGCGAAGAATACAGGCTCTGCAAAGGCATACTCATCGAGCATCCGATGGAGGAGGGCGGATCGGAGGTCTTTATCTTTCAGGCTCCGCACTCAACGTACTATTTAGGACCGGACGGCCCGGATTATGAAGACAGTACGACACTTGAATCACTGGCGATCAACGGTGTCATTACCGATGAAAACCTCGTCAAGACCGTGCTTCCGCAGGAAACTCCCGTTAAAAAAGGCAATAGCGTGCAGCCTGATAACCCGATAGCTTTCATCACCCTGCGTTCAAATTACGCATGGGGCAAAGAGTTCCACGGCAGCTGCGTTGATACCGCCGGCAGAATGTACACATTCGACTATTCAAAAGCTGCCGAAGGCACATACAGCGGCACCTTTGAGGAAAGACTGCTGCAGCTCATCAAACAAAACGGCGTCATCTCAACAGATATCACATATGACACCACACAGCTGCGTCAGGCTATCGCCTGTGCAAAGCAGGCAGACCCGAACGGCAAGTTCAAAGAAGAGTACAAAATGTGTGACTACGGACAGGATTCACTCTACGCGGTCGTTGACGGCAAGGCTTTCATGCTCAAGTCAACAGGCGATTGTGACAAAACTCCGCTCGATGAAAAGGCTAAGGAAGCGATAAAATACTATAACAAAGCATATTCAGGTGCGACCTGTCCCGCAGATAAGGAAAGAGTGTGCGAATAGTTTAAAGTAAATTCAGCAAGGAGATGATATATATGAAAAAATCAGCAGCTATGATACTTGCAGCGGCGATGATACTTTCAATGGCTGGCTGCTCGGACTCCGCAAAGGGGACTGCGGGCAAGGACATTTCGGTAGTATCGCAGAAAGAGCCCAGCAGCAGCGTTTCCGACAAGCTCACTCCCCCGATGACGATAGCGCAGGAGTTTGCAAAGGGCAAATACGATGATTACAGGTACTTCTCCACTGCCGAGGAATATGACAGCAAGGCGAAAGTCAACAGATCATACAAGGGTGAGATCACTGCTGACGAGTTTCGCAGAGAGATCTTTGAAACGCTTTGCAGGATCATCGGAAATGGAGAGATGACTCTCAAAGATGGGCAGCGTGCGACGCAGAGTGAGCCCGAGCTTATTATTGCAGGCAAGGACGACACTAATTATTTGGTTTACAAGTGTATAATCACAAACAACGATAACGAAGCAGGCGGAATGAGCGCATATGCTTTCAGCTCGAAGGGCGGCACGATGTATTTCACGGAGGACAGCGAGTACTCCCGCATCTTTGATTCGGATATCCGCAACGGCGTTATCAGCGATAAAAACCTTGTAAAAAAAGAGGATAAAGTGCCGGTATACAACGAAAAGATACTCAAGATCATTGATGCAAATCCCAAGGACCTGACCTTCATCGGCGGTAAGCAGACGGTGAATGACAAAGGAAACTATGTGGTCAAGACCTACGAGGGCGAGATAGAGGACAATGTGTGGAAAGGCAAGATCTTTGCGGAGCTGTGCGATATACTCAAGCAGGACATCATCACGCTCAAAGGCGAACAGGATGTTCAGGGCGGCGCAAGCAGTATTCTTACGCTCAAAGGAGCTGACATAGGAGAGATCAGCATAGGCAAGGGGATACTTATTGAGCATCCCGGTGAAGAGGGCGGCTCGGCGATCTATGTTGTAACGATCAAGCAGGGCGGGCAGCTTTACTACGGCGGCGGAAACAAGAGATTTGAAGAATTCGTACACAACGCTGTTATACAGTCGGAGGAAAATCTTGTGACAACGGTCAAGCTGCCAAAGTCTGAAATAAAAAAGAGCGATGTCAAGCCGCAATTCCCGCTGACGTATATCAAGCTGCGGACAAACTATGCACATGGCGAGCATATAAACGGCTCCTGCACTGATGCAAAGGGTGATGTGTACAGCTTTGATTTTTCAAAGACTCTTCCTGCGGGAAAAGGTGAGCTGATGGATAAGGTCATAAAAAACCTCGAAGACGGGATAGCAAACATCATAAAGCCGGGTGCACAGCTTGATGCATCTATACTTGAACAGGGTGCAAAGTACGCGGCAATGATAAGCCCGAATGCAGAGTTCAGCTGCGAGCATAAGATGTGCGACTACGGTCAGGACACGCTTTATGCGGTGGTTGACGGAAAGGCTGTCAAGCTGTACTCAAAAGGCGACAATGACGAGTTTACCGATGATGTGAATGCACAAAAGGCGATAGAATGCTTTAGAAAGGCTTGCGACAAACCCATAAAAAGCGTTGCAATACCTGACTGACAGAACAAAAGATTATATATACCCTCCACTTACAAAGGACCTGTACCGCAGCGGTGCAGGTTTTTTGCTGTGTATTGTTGATTTCGGCAGGGATTTGTGATAATATAGGTTTAGCTTGAACTATGGGGTGAAATGTATGCAAAGCAGGAAGATACTTATTATAGACGATGATGCAGACCTTACGATGATAATTACCGATATGCTTGAAAGCAAGGGCTTTGAGGTGAAAAGCGCGCAAAGCAGCGCAGAGGGCTTTGATATGCTTTCGCAGGGCAGCGTTGACCTTATACTGCTGGACATCAATCTGCCGGGCAGCGATGGTTTTGAGGTTTGCAGGCAGCTGCGCAGGGTATCAAACGTACCTGTTATTTTCGCAAGTGCACGCACGAGCGAGACAGACAGGATAACGGGGTTTGACATCGGCGGTGACGATTATCTGCCAAAGCCGTACTCGATGAAGGAGCTGCTATCGCGCATAAATGCGCTGATAAGGCGGACATACGGCAGCAGCGAAAAGGAAAAGAGCATCAGCTTTGGCGAGGTGAACGTCAACATAACTGCACGGACGGTTACACGCGGCGAAAGGGCGGTAAGTCTGTCGCTGCGCGAGTTTGACCTGCTGGCGTATCTGTGCGAACACAAGAACGAGGCTGTGGCAAAGGACAAGCTGATAAACGAGGTATGGGGCGCGTTCTCGGAGGTGGAGCCGTCTACGCTGACGGTACACATACGCTGGCTGCGCGAAAAGCTGGAGGACGATCCTGCCAAGCCTGTATACATAAAGACGGTCTGGGGAGTAGGCTACATACTGGAGGACAAGTGATGAAGAGTAAACTGTTTACGCAGGCGCTTGTGTTTTCGATACTTATTGCTGTCGCGGGCGCACTGTTTTATATTACGAATTCAAGCAGCAATCTTGATGAGGTGCGCTCGGATCAGCTGGTCTCGGTGAACGAGGTAAAGACGCTTATAAACAACGGCGACTCGCAGCAGGCGGTGCAGCGGCTTGACGAACTTGACGAGCAGCTGCGAAAGCTTGATGTACAGCGCAGTACAAATTACAGCATTGCGTGGATATGCCTTATTGCTGCAATCTTTATTTTTGCAAATGCGGCATACACTTATTTTGCGGTGCTGCGCCCGTTTGCAAAGCTGGAAAAGTACGCGGGGCAGCTTGCGGCAGGAAACTTTGACATACCGCTTGACTACGAGCGCAAGAACTACTTCGGAAAGTTCACCTGGGCATTTGACAGCATGAGGCGGGAGATCATCGCTGCGCGTGCGGGCGAAAAACAGGCGGTGGAGAACAACAAGACGGTCATCGCTACCCTGTCGCACGACATAAAGACACCTGTTGCTTCGATACGCGCTTATGCCGAGGGGCTGGAGGCTTACCTTGGTTCGCCTGAAAAGAGGCAGAGGTATCTTGACGTTATAATGCGCAAGTGCGATGAGGTATCAAAGCTGACGAACGATCTGTTCATACACTCGCTTTCCGATCTTGACAAGCTGGAAATAAAGGACAGGGAAACGCAGGTATGCGCTTTGCTCGAACAGGCTATCGGCGAGCTTGATCCGCAGGGCAGCGAGATACATTTTGAAAAGCCCGGCTATGAATTTGTGACGAGGGCTGACCCTGACAGGCTCAAGCAGATAGTTGAGAATATAGTCACAAACGCGCGCAAATACGCTAAAACAGATATTGACGTTACGCTTGAAAGGCAGGGCGGCACGCTTGCGGTGAGATTTACAGACCACGGAAAAGGCATACCCGATGAAGATATGGCTTTTGTTACGGAAAAATTCTACCGCGGACACAACTGCGAGGGCGCACAGGGCAGCGGTCTGGGACTTTATATTGTTAAGTATCTTTGCAGCAAAATGGGCGCGGAGCTTTCGCTGCGCAACACAGGTCACGGACTGGAGGTCACGGTGACGCTTAAAGAAATATCGGTATCTCCGACATCTTAAGGATTTCTTAATAACTTTTGCTGTATGATGAGGGTACAGTAAAACAAAGAGATTCGGGGAGGATACAAAATGAAGAAAGCTATACTTACTGCAAAGGAGCTTTGCAAGAGCTTTGCGCACAACGGCGGACAGCTGCACATCATATCAAATGTGGATATGCAGCTTTTTGAGGGCGATTTCACTGTCATTATGGGTGCGTCGGGCTCGGGCAAATCGACGCTGCTTTACGCGCTAAGCGGAATGGACAGGGCGACAAGCGGCAGCATTATGTACGAGGGTATGGACCTTGTCACGCTGAAGGAGAAAAAGCTCGCGGAGCTGCGGCACACGGATTTCGGGTTCGTTTTTCAGCAGATGCACCTTGTGAGCAATCTGACTATTTTTGAAAACGTTGCTGTTACGGGATATCTGAACAAGTCGGTATCGGCAAAGGAAACAAACAGGAGGACCGATGAGCTGCTTGAAAAGATGAGCATCTCACACATCAAGACTCACCTGCCCTCGCAGGTATCGGGAGGTGAACAGCAAAGGTGTGCTATCGCAAGGGCGGTGATAAACAAGCCAAAGCTTATCTTTGCGGACGAACCGACAGGTGCGCTGAACAGAAAAAACACATCAGATGTGCTTGACCTTATGACGCAGCTCAACTGCGAAGGACAGAGCATACTTATGGTAACACACGATGTGCGCGCGGCGGCAAGGGCAAACAGGATACTGTATCTTTCGGACGGAAAAATACTTGGCGACCTGACGCTTGCTCCGTACAGCGCTGATGACATCAAGAGCCGCGAGGCGCAGATAAATGCATGGCTCACATCACTTGAATGGTGAGGTGAGAGCATGGAGATATTAACACTTGTAAAGGCAAACATAAAAAGGCGCAAGGGCGCGTTTATCGCGGTGATACTGCTCACGGCGATAATAACTGCATCATCGCTTTCGATATTCAATTTCATCGACAGTATGGACAGGGAGCTTGAGCGCTCGTTCAGCGACAGGGGCGATCCGACAGGGGTCTGCTTTGTATACAACAAATACTACACGCCCGAGCTTGAGGACAAGGTGCGCAGCCTTGACATTGTACAAAAACTTGAGGTCTACGATGCGCTGGACAACTGGTACAATGACGGTATATCAAACAGGGTCGGCAATTCAAATGACGGCAACAGCTACTTTTATATGAAGCTGCACGACGGCATAAGGCTGATAAACTCCGATGCGACAGGCTTTGAGGACAGCATACCTGCACTTGAAAAGGGCGAGGTATATCTGCCGCTGGGTTGCAGGGAAAAGCTGCGCTGCAAGGTGGGTGACACGCTGCAGACCTGCTTTTACTATGTAAAATATGAGTTCAAGATAAAGGGCTTTGTTCAGGAGCCGCAGAACGGATCTTCACAGATCGGCTGGAAGCAGGTTTTCATTTCAGATGAGGACTTTGACGAGCTGACAAAGATCTCGGCACAAACAAAAGCGGATCCAAAGTACAAGAATGACAGGGCTGTGCAAAACGGTATCGAGGTCAAGGTCTTTAATACCTACAAGTCGCCAAGCTACAAGGGCAGCGATGCGCAGTTCCAGAGAGATGTGAACCTGGCGACGAGGCTGGGTGACCTGTCAAGCGGAACACTTACAAAGGCGCAGTCGGTCAACTACTCTTCGCTGGCACCTAATGTGCTTTCAAAGATAGTGCTGACGTTTATCGCGGTGCTGTTCGTGGTGGCACTTGTCATTATGGGGCACAGCATCTCAAGCGAGATAGAGATAGACCGCAAGAAGCTTGGAATACTCAAATCGCAGGGCTTTACCACACGCAAGATAAGGCTTATAATGCAGATACAGTATATAATTGCTATGGTGATAGGCATTATACTCGGTATTGCGGGTTCATTCTTCCTTTCGGGACTTATCGCGGACGAGTTCGCAGATGTAGTCGGTACTCCCATGAGCATCAGGATCAGCATTATAAAGGCTGTGCTTATGATAGGCGCACTTGTTGCGATATCGCTGCTGGTGATGGCGGTAAAGACGCACAAGGTCACCAGGATCTCGCCTGTACAGGCTATCACGGGGCAAAAGGGCGATGTATACTTTGACAGCAGACTTAATATGGGCTTGAGCAAGAAGCTGCTTTCGCTCAGCCTGGGCATACGGCAGTTCACATCTGCTAAAAGGCGCTATATCAGTATGCTGATAATCTCGGCGCTGCTTATGTACTTTATGGTGTCGATAAATGTTATCGCGGGGCTTGTGACCTCAAGAAACTCACTTGAGATGATGGGCATGGAGGCAACGCAGATAGATATGAACATCAACAACGCAGGTGAGGATCTGCTGACAATTGAAGAGGCTGAAAAGCGAGCAGAAGAGATAATCGAAAAGTACACGTCGATAGAGAAGAAATATGCGGTCAACGGCAGCTACTGCGCTATCAACGGATACAAGATATTCTGCCGTGCATACAAGTACCCGCAGTACATCGGCGGTGTTTACAAGGGCAGAAGACCGCGGCAGAAAAACGAGATAGTTATCACACAGCTTATCAGTGACGAGTTCGGCTGGAAGATAGGCGACAAGGTGAACGTTACGGGCAGAGGCGGCGAGCTTGAATGTATGGTAACGGGCATTTATCAGTCGATGAACGATGCGGGAATGGTGTTTGCGATACCGTCTGAGGCATTTGAGACGATCAACCCGTCGTTCAAGATAAGCTACGAGGGATTTGTCATCAAGGACGAATCAAAGGCAAAGCAGATAGCTGACGAGATAGACAAGGCGCTTGTCAATGACAAGGGTGAGAAAAAAGGCTCGTGCAGCTATTGGAACATCGAAAACGATGGCGAGGAGATGTACGCGAGCGAGATAAAACTGCTCAAGACGATAATCTACAGCTTCTCGGGCGTGTTTATGCTTATCGCTGTGGTGCTTTTATGCACAAAGGCTTTCGTGCTTGAACGCCGTGACATCGGCATTTACAAGGCGATAGGCTTTACATCGGCAAGGCTGCGGATGTCATTTGCGCTGAGGTTCTCTTTCGTGGCGCTGCTCGGCTCGCTGATAGGGATAGCACTTTCGCAGCTGTTTACGCAGAAGATGATGGAAATGCTGCTGAGTGTGATCGGACTTTGCTATCTCGAGCTTGAGACAGGCATACTTGACATAGTGATACCGATGGCACTGCTGATACTCGGATTCTTCGTATTTGCGCTTATTGCGTCACGCAAGATAAAGAGGGTCGAAACAAGAGAGCTTGTTGCAGAATGATAGGGGTGACAAAAAAGCTCGCAGGCATTACGCTTGCGAGCTTTTGTATGTTTTGTTTATGCCCAGGGGTTCTGCGACTTTGGCTGGCGGATATCAGAAAGCAGGAACTGCTCCCAGAGGAACCACTGACCTGTCGAGCCCTGCTGTCTGAGCTGCACCTGACGGATGCTGTCTGCTCCGCCCGAACGGATATGCATTGTTGCATAGCCCTCGTTCTGATAGGTGTAGGGATTGGTTTCGATGGTTATTGTGTACGGCTGTGACGGTGTATAGTCATTATCGGGAGTTGCGCCTTGGAAGAAGGAAAACGGGATATACTCCTTGCCAACGATGCGGTCACGAAGGAACTGCTTTTCGTGAGGAGAAAGCGGCTGCGGTCCTTTGAGAAAGTTGAGCATCTCAATGCCTACCTCGGGTGCTGCTGCATATGCGCAAAGCGCACAGACTGTAAGTGCTGCTGTGTCGTAAACGGACTTGAGCTGTCCCTGCGGCAGAGCCTTCATCTGCTCAACGCTTTCGGGAAGTGCTGCAAAGGTGATGGTCTTGGGACCTGTTTCCTTTCCGATGCCAGCTACTGCGCCTGCGATACCGCTTGCTGCTTTGTTTTTCAGGTTGTCAAAAATACTCATCTGGGTTTCCACTCCTTTTTTATTTTTTGTAGTGTTTTATCAGCAATAAAACCTTGTACACATTGTATCATATTTTTTTTAATAATGCAATAGCAAATCAGATTTTTTCACAAATACCGTGCTTTACATTCGCAGGAGTTTGTGGTATACTTTTCTTGACAAGATTCGGGGAGGTAACGGTCATGTTTGGCAGGTGGAAGATATACTCGGAAAACACATCATCGCTGACGGCAAAGAACTTCGAGCACAACAAAAAGCTTTGCAAAAGGCTTGGCAGCGGACTTTTGCACGGTCAGGAGCATGAGCCTGTATGCTCGATGCGCTACGGAAAGTACGATATGCACCACTGCGGCTGCGAGATTATCGCGGTGTACAACGTGATGCAGCTTTTGCATATGCCGCAGGACCTTGCTCAGCTTATCTGCGAATTTGAGGTGAACAAGCTCGCTTTTTTGTTTGACTCGGCGCTGTTTGGCTCTGACCCGAAAAAGCTGCGCAGGTTCTTTGATGCGCACGGTGTGGGGTACGAATACTACACCGACAGGCAGCACTTTTACGACAACGCCTCGCGCTCGTCCTTCGGCATTGTGGGATTCTGGATAAACACCTACTCAAAGCACCCGCTGAACAAGTTTTCATCGGGGCTGCACACGGTGGCGTACACGATCGACAAGCAAAGCGGTGAGGTGAGCGTTTACAACCGCTACAACGGTGACACAAGGGCGCGCGTTTACCGCGATATGCGCGAGCTTATTGATGACAGGCGGTTTATTGCGGGGTATTTGTTCCCAAACGGATGACGCGCTACGGGGCGATGACTGACATTATTTGCAAGGCGGTTTTGAGTCCGTCTACGGCGGCTGACATTATGCCGCCTGCATAGCCTGCTCCCTCGCCGCAGGGGTAGAGATTTGATATGCCCACAGCGGTCATATTCTCTGTGCGGGTGATGCGCACGGGTGAGCTCGTGCGCGTTTCGGGCGCGGTCAGCAGGGCATTTTCATCGCCAAAGCAAGCCATTTTGCGCGAGAAATCCGCAAGACCTTTACACATCATATCGGTGACTTTGCGCGGGAATATATTTGTAAAGTCACACGGGACAAGCCCGAGGCTGTATGTCGGGACAAGGCTTGTATCGAGGTCGGGCTTGCCGTTGAGGAAACCGCGCACGGTAGTTCCCGCTGCTTTGAACGAGCCTGTGAGGTGATAGGCATTTTGCTCTATCCTTCGCGCAAAATCGACACCTGCAAAAACCGAGGAGCCGAAATCCTCGGGGGTAACGCCTACAACGAGGGCGGCATTTGCGTTTTTGCCGTCACGTGAAAACTCGCTCATGCCGTTGGTGACGGTGCCGCCCTGCTCGGACGCTGCGGGAACGACAGTTCCGCCGGGGCACATACAGAAGGTATAGACTCCGCGTCCGTTTTCACGGAAGCTGAGATTGTACTCGCCTTTTGGCAGCGCGGGATTGCCTGCGTGCTTGCCGTAAAGGCTTTTTTCGACATCTGACTGGAGATGCTCGATACGCGCACCGACCGAGAACGCTTTGGGCTGCATAAACACGCCGCTTTGCGCGAGCATTTCAAAGGTATCTCTTGCAGAATGGCCAAGCGCAAGGACGAGTGCTGCGGCTTTTTCTTCGCCGCGGTTTGTATGCACGCTTTTCACGGCTGCGTCTTTTATCTCAAGCCCGTCAAGGCGGGTATCGAACCTTACCTCGCCGCCGAGGCTGATGATACGCTCTCTTATCGCTTTAACGATACTGCGCAGATTATCGGTGCCTATGTGCGGCTTTGCTTTTGTGCATATCTCCCCCGGTGCGCCGAACTGAACGAATCTTTCAAGGACGTAGCTGCACAGGGGGTCGTTTATGCGGGTGGTGAGCTTGCCGTCAGAGAACGTACCTGCGCCGCCCTCGCCGAACTGCACGTTGGAATTCTCGTTAAGTGCGCCGCCCTTCCAGAAGCTGTGAACGGTCTGCGTGCGCTTTTCGACCTGCTCGCCGCGCTCGAGGACTATCGGCTTATAGCCCTGCTCGGCAAGCGCAAGTGCGCAGAACATCCCCGCGGGACCGAAGCCTGTGACGATAACTCTGCCGTCTGCTTTTTCGCCCGATATGACAGGCTCAAAGCGCGCAGGTGCGGCATATGTGATATTCTTGTTCTTTTCGCAGAGCTTTTTTTCAAGCTGCGCATCGGAAAGTCTGACGAACACAGAGCAGACGTAGTGGATATTATCCTGTCTGCGTGCGTCAAGGGAGATCTTATGTATCTGCGCGGTCTGAACGAGGTCTGTACTTATGCGAAGCGATCTGACCGCCTTTTGCACGATGCTTTCGTGCGGCTGCGAAAGTGCGGCGTTTATCCGATTTACTATTAAGGGCATTTTTACCTCCGAAACTTCATATTATTTCAGCAACAGCCATACAGAAGCGCTTTTCTGTATGGCTGTCGTGGTTTATCGCATATTGTGATGTCAGTCATCTGACTTTGTGGTGGTTGTGGCGGCTGATCTGTCAGAAACAGCTACCTGAACTTCGTTGCTGCCGAAGCACCACACTTTGCTGTGACCTGAAATGCTTATCGTTGCTGCCTTTGAATATGAACCGTTCCTTGAAACATCGGAGAGGTCTACTGATGCAACGAGGTCGTTATCCTGAAGGTTTTCGAGGTCACTTGACGGACCGATTATGGTAACTGCGGGCAGAGATTTCGTTTCTATCTCGACCTGCTTGCCGTCGGGCTTATTCTTGGTGATTATCTGGCTCACACGGCAGATGTTGGTGGTATAGTCCCTGGAATCAAGTGTCACTGTGACCTTGCTTTCGCCGCTGAGGTTGACCTCGCCCGATGAAAGCGGTATGTCAAAGGTCTGCTGCCAGCCAAGACGCAGCTGCGAAAGCGGCACTGTACCGATGATGAGCGTTTCGCTGTCCTTATCTCCGAGATTTGGTGTGTTTATGGTTATCTCCTGCTGGGAGTAGGTTATCGGCAGGCTTGACACATCAAAGTTCTCGGGTGCGCCTGTGATATCCAGCTTCAGCTTCAGCGTCTTTTTCTTATACACGATAAAGCTTGCGGTAAAGGTCTGGTTTTCGTCCCTTGTTATCGAGGAATCTGTGACTACGTTGTTATCCGCATCGTACAGAACTATCTCGTCAGCCTTGAAGCTTCTGTCCTCGGAAAGCTTTGCCGAGCTGTTGACCTTTGCAACGGCTCTGGTGACTTTTGCAAGACTGTTTACGGGGCCGTTGAGGGTTATCTTATTCGGGCTTACGGCTGCCTCGCTCAGCGAGAATCCGTCTGCTGCGCTTACTGACGGGGATTCGACCTCAAGCTGAATGCTCTTCTGGCTTATCCTGTCAAACTCGACCGCTACGGTACTCGGGCTTACGGAAACTATGGTACAGCTATCGGACGAATGGTTTGACTTAACGTCGATATCAAGCACATACTGTCCCTCTTTTGTGACCTTGCTGACATCGACAGTCGCGGAAAGGTCGCCTGCTTTATAGTTGCCTATCTCGTAGTTCATGCCCTTTATCTCAACATCGACGGTAATGTCCTTGAAGTTGAGTGCGGACAGTCCTTTTTCCTTGGCTATCGTATTTTCAAGCGACAGGTTCACGGGGACTTTGTTTATGGTCTTATTTATCGTGGGGTACTGCGTTATTGAAAGTATGAACCACACGATTATTGCGGCTATTACCGCGATTATGCGCAGCGCAAAGTCAGCGCCGTGCTGTTTCTTCACAGGCTTTTTACGGGGCTGTCTTGGCTTGGGGGTATAATCATTGTTTATTTCTTCCATTTTGACATCACCCTCCCCGCAAAAGAATTGTCCTTTGTGGAATCAGCCGTTCTGTCGGGAAGCAGGCGGTTATACAGAAGCTTTTTGAGGGTATCCTCGACATAGCCTCTTGTAAGCTCGCCGTTTTCCGCTACGGAAATGGTACCTGTTTCCTCCGACACTACGATAACTATGGCATCGGAGTTCTCACTCATGCCGATAGCTGCGCGGTGGCGCGAACCAAGCTGTTTGTTTATAAGCTCCTCCTTTGCGGGCTTTGGCAGGAAACAGCCTGCGGCAAGTATTTTGCCGTCGCGGATTATTACTGCACCGTCATGCAAAGGGGTATTGGGAACGAAGATATTGCCAAGCATCGCGGCTGACGGAACGCAGTCAAGCAGGGTGCCTGTTGCTATCTGCTCGCCGAGCTTGGTCTTTCTCTCAAAGATTATCAGCGCGCCTGTTCTGGTGCTTGAAAGCTTCATTGAGGCATCACACACGGCGCGTATGGCGCTTCTGATGTGCTCTGCGTCCTGCTCGTCATCGCTTGGCTTGAACAGCGCGATGTCGGCTATCTTGGAGCGTCCGACTCGTTCGAGCATTCGCCGAAGTTCAGGCTGGAACAGGATTATCAGCGCGACAAAGCCCCACTGGAAGCATATTTTCAGCAGGAATTTGAGCGTTTGCAGGTTGAACACTACCGCGATGATATAGCTGCCGACAAGCAGCATTATGCCCTTGGCGAGCTGCAATGCTCTTGTTTCGCGGATAAGCTTCATTATATGGAAGAACAGATAGGACAGTATCATGATGTCGATTATATCGTTCAGACCGATAGTTTTGAACACGCCCCATATGGAATAAAGAACGTTTTTTATGGTATCCATCTTATCTGCTCACCTCGCTTGAAAAGCCGAAACTTTTGCATCTGAAAACAGGTGCGGAAAAAGGTTACAAAACGGTAACGAAAAGAATTGTAAAATTTTCTGAGTTTTCGGCTTAAAATTTTTACACACTCATTATTATAGCATATTATTTTTTAAAGTACAATAGTTTTCCCTCATAAATTTTAAACATTTTGTAATTATTTTTTCGACTGCGAATTTTTCGGGACGGCTATTCTGTAATATTTCGGCACGAATGTAAAAAAAGACCGCCGAAAATATCAAACGGCGGTCGGTGTACAAAATGTCATATCTGCCTGAGGCTGTTCATGAACTGCTGCATACGTTCAAAAGTCTGTGTCATATCGTCAGTGACTTCACCGCTGCGCAGCGGTTCAACAAGCTTTACGCAGTCGTTATATATCGGTATCATACCCATATTGGCATAGACACCTTTGAGCTTGTGCGCGCTTTGGAACGCTCCCCTGCTGTCGCGCTGTGCGAGCGCCTCACCGAGCTTATCAAAACTTGCATCGGTTTTGAGGTCTTCAACGCAGGTGAGATACAGCTGTTCATCACCCAGAAATCTTTCAAGTGCGCCGTCCACATCGCAGCCCAGCGCTTTGAGCTTATCAAATCTTTCTTTCATAGCGGCTCCTCGGGCTTATTTATCAAGAACCTTTACCGACCAACTTGCGCCCTCGCTGCGAGCCTTTTCAAGCTCGTCATTGGCTTGTACGAGCATACTGTCAAAACTCAGCGTTTGCTCGAAAACGATGGCACCGATGGTACATTTCAGTTCGCTTTCGGTGAGCTTGAGGTCAAGCGCGGATACTTTATCGGTTATCTGGTGACACTTTTCCTCAACAGTTTCGTCATTTGCGATATTGCTCATAAGCACGCAGATCTCATCATCGCCTATTCTCGCAACTACGTCATTGGTTCGGAACATAGCTGTAAGCATCTGCGCGAGCTCAAAGAGCATTCTGTCGGCGGTCTGTGTGCCGCTTTCCTCGTTTATCCTGCGGAAGTGGTCGATATCAATGATAAGGAACGAGTACAAGCCTGCTTTGAGCTGCATCATACTGTTGATGAGCTTTTCGCCTGTTGCTCTGTTATAGATGCCTGTGGTATAATCGTGGATTATGCCCGAATTTGCGGCGTGCTTGTTTATCATATCGCGGAAATATCTGTCGGATTCAAGCACGTTATCGACTCTGCGCACGATCGTTTCGCGCACGAACGGGCTTACAATATAATCATTGACATTGAGGTTTATCATTGCCTGCTGCTGCCGCGGTGAATCCTCGGCGGTGGTTATGACAACGGGGATATTGCGCAGAACGGGGTCTGCATTCTTTGCCTTCAAAAACTCCTCGCCGTTCATAACGGGCATATTGATGTCAAGCAGGATGATGTCGATATTGCTGTTATCCTGCAAAAGCTCGAGCGCCTGTCTGCCGTTTTCGGCGGTGAAGATATGGAATCTGTTCTCAAAGAATGATGACAGTGTTTCGCGGTTTATCTCAAGGTCGTCTACTATCAGCATCCTGCTGGTAATGCCTGCCTGATTGTGCATAGACTGGCGCAGCTTTTTGAGCTTCTTTTCAAACTCGCGCTCGACGGTGATATCCTCAAGGCGTGCAAGAAGTATGCATTTGTTGCCGATAGTGTCGATATACTCGAACTTTGCGTGTATGCTCTTATAGCTGTTGCTGAAAGCGATATAGCGGCTGTACTCACACTCCGCCTGGGCTTTGCTCTCAATAGCCTCGCGCAGTGATTCGACTATCTTCCACCTGTCGCGTTCATAGACGATATCAAGGGGATTGTACTTATAAAGCACGCGCGTCGGTGAATTGAGCAGCTCAAAGAAGGCATCGTTGACGCGGATTATCTCGGTATCCTCGGGTGCTTGTGCATCACACTCGATGATAGCAACGGGCTGTGAATTGCCTGCTATATTCAGCACCTCGTCGATATGGCTCATTACCTCGTCGCCCTCGGCACCCGTATTGCCGTTTATCCTGCTGTCGGGGGTAAAAGCATAGCGCTCGTAATCCTTGATGCACATAGGTTTTGCGTAATAGTAGCCCTGGATATAGTCGCAGCCTATCTCGCGCAGGAAGCTCACAAGCTCGGCGTTTTCAACACCCTCTGCGATAACGGGGATATTCAGCCACTTGCTCATACGCACTATTGATGCCACGATGCTTTCGCATCTGCTCTTTTTATTGGCATCGACAAAGAAGTTCATATCTATTTTGAGTATATCCACGGGGATATTTTTGAGCATGGAGAGTGACGAATAGCCGCTGCCGAAGTCGTCCATCATTATGGAGAAGCCCTCTTTTTGCAGGCGGTATATCGTTTTTACGAGGATATCAGGGTTATCGGTATACGCGCTCTCGGTAAGCTCGATATTGAACAGCTCGTGCGGCACCTGATACCTGTCGACAAGCTTTATTATGTTATCGACAAAGTGCGGATTATAGATATTAACGCGCGATACGTTAACAGACAGCGGATTAGGCTTTTTGCCCTCGTTGAGCCAGCCTTTGAGCACCTTGCAGGCTTCCTCCCACACATATGCGTCAAGCTTGACAACGAAGCCGTTTTTCTCAAACAGCGGAATGAAAAGTCCCGGAGGTATCATTCCCTTTTTGGGGTGTATCCACCTTACAAGAACCTCGCCGCCTGCGGGGGTATTGGTCATAACGTTGTACTTGGGCTGGACATAGATGGTGAACTGGTTATCCTGTAGGGCGTAGTTCATATCGTTGACTATCTCCTGCTCCTTTTCGATGCGAAGGCGCATATCGTCGTTATAATACTCAAAGTAGTTGACGTAATTTCCCTTGCAGTGCTTTGCTGCAAGCGTTGCTCTGTCAAACATTATGGAGACGGGGATATCCTCCTCGCCTGTGATGTAGATGCCAAAGCAGGGCACGATGTAGTAGGCGCTGGAGAAATTCTGCAGCGCATTCATGCTTCGCATAACAAAATGCTCTATCGTCTGCTTGTCCGAAAAGGGAACGCAGATACCGAAGATATCTGCCTCCATACGACCAAACGCGCTGCCCATGAAATCGGCGGTATTAACGCGCAGGTGTTTGGCGATGTATTTGAGCAGCGAGTTGCCCTCGTCCATACCGAAGAAGGAGTTGATAAGGCTGAAATGGTTTATATCCAGCCTAATGATAGCAAAGCGCTTATCGGGGCGCTCGTCAATAAGCCTTTTGGTCTCCGCATAGAACTTGTCCCTGTTGAAAATATCGGTAAGGGTATCAAACTCTGCCATATATTTGAGCTGTTCAAATGCGGCAAACTGGCTCCTTTCGATAGCGTTCTTTATACGGAAGCTCAGCACCTGCGGTACAAACGGCTTTTTGATAAAGTCCCATGCGCCGTTGGCAAGCGCTTTTATCTCATTATCAGCGCCCTCACCGCCTGTGGTGACAACTACGGGTATTTTATTGAGCTTGGGGTTGACTCTCATTCTCGAAAGTACCTCAAAGCCGTCCATTACGGGCATTTCAAGGTCAAGCAGCACGCACGAAACTGTCGCGGAGCTATTGAGGATATCCAGAGCCGACCTGCCGTCCTCTGCCTCGATAATGCTATACTGGTCTGACAGCAGTTTTTTCAGCAGCGCACGGTTGATAAAGGCATCATCAACGATAAGTACCGTTTTTGAATTATCCAAAGCCTACCCCTCCTTGAAATAAAGTTCAAAATTACATAGTCATTATAACACATTATCGAAACATTTTCAAGTAAAATTTAGTATTATTTGCACAAGGCATAGCCAAAAATCAAATAATGTACTGTTTGTACAAATCGGCGGGGGCGTTTTTGTTTATTTTCCCTCAAACTTTGTGAACTTTGCGCGCAGCGATGCAAGGGCTTTCTTTTCTATCCTTGAAACGTACGAGCGTGATATGCCCAGCTTTTGTGCGACCTCGCGCTGTGTGAGCGCTCTGCCGCTGCCCAGTCCGTAGCGCATACGGATTATCTGCTTTTCGCGCTCGTCAAGCTCGGTCTCGATAGCCCCGTAGAGCTGTTCGCAGCGAATGATAAGCTCGATCTTGTCGCTTACGTCCTCGCCGCTTGCGATAAGGTCGATAAGACACAGGCTGTTGCCGTCCTTATCAGAGTCCACGGGGTCGTCAAAATAGCGGTCGAGCGCGGTTTTCTTTAAAGAACGCAGGTGCATCAGTATCTCGTTTTCAACGCATCTGCTGCCGTAGGTCGCAAAGCGCGTGCCCTTGGTGTAGTCAAAGGTCGAGACCGCTTTTATAAGCCCTACGGTGCCTATGGAGATAAGGTCGTCCTGGTCGCTTGAGGCGGAGTAATACTTTTTGATTATGTGCGCAACAAGGCGCAGGTTATGCTCGATGAGCTTGTCGCGGGCGCTTTTGTCCCCTGCTGCCATCGCCTCGAAGCAGCGGCGCTCCTCCTTTGCGCAAAGAGGCTTGGGGAAGGTCGAGGTACTGTCAAAGTGCAGGGCGAAAAACAGGAAATTTGAACACAGAAAATCAAGCAGATGAAAGAGCATAATGTCACCACATTTCAAGAGTTTTGGTAATATATATGCTCCTGTGCGGTTAAAAATGCAATTCCCTTTTTACAAAAGAGTTCCTAAAGTAAATCAGAATTTATCGATGCTTTGCACCGATAAGCAATGAATAGTGAAGAGTGAATAGTGAATAGTGAATAATTGTGGTGTTCGCTTCGCTCACATATCTATTAACTTTTCACTATTCGTTATTCACTATTCACTGTTAGCGTCAAAGACGCTAAATTCTGATTTATCTTATCAGCAGCACAAATGCAAAAAGAGCAGAACTTTGCGTGTTCTGCTCTTTTATCGAATGGAGGAGAAAATGAAAAAATGTTATTTGCCAAATGTTCCTGTTGCAAGCTGCACGACCTTGTATGCGCCGTCATAAAGCCCTGCCTTGTTGTTATTTGAAATGTTTTGTATCATATTCAAAAGCGCCTCGTCATCGTTTTGCAGGAGGTCGAGCATTGTGTATATCTGCGGCAGGGTGTCGCACTCGTAGGTGCCGTCACCGACCTCGGCAGCACGTATCGCGCCCCAGCGCTCGTGACCGCCCACGCGCTTTATCATCAGCTTTGGAACGGGATAGAAGGAAAGCTCGCTTGGCTTGGTGATAAGCACATCTGCAGCGCGCATAAGCAGATTGGTCGAGTAAACGGCTGCAAAGATGTCATCATTGTAAAAGGCGTGGATACCTGTTACCTCGCTGCTTATCGCGTCTGCGCAGAATGTTTCTGTTTCGGCAAAGTCATTGAAATGCTCGCGCGAGCCTGCAAGCTTTGGCAGCCTTTGCTTGAGCTGTTCCCAGACATTTTTGTGGTCGCCGACATTGACAAACAGCGCGGCTTTGTTTTTCTTTATCTTCGGCAGCAGCCTTGCGATGATGTGCGCAAAGATATCCACCTGCGCGCCTGCACCGCCAACAGTGAGAAGGTATCTTCTCGGCTTACCGCGGGTGATGCGCTGTATGCGCGCGGCGTTGTCGCTTTGTATATTTGCGGTAAGCTCGTCATCGACATAGTGCCCGACATTGAAAAGCACTCCATCGGGCATATGCTTGAGCCTGCGCTTTGCCATTTCGCGCAGTGCCTTATAGCCAAGGTATGCAGATGGTGTCTGCACGGTATGGATACTGCCTTCGGCATAGTGCAGAGCCATAGGCCAGTTATCGGGTATCGCGTTCACGACCCTGGTGAAGCCTGCGTGGACAGCCGCCTGCGCGGGCCAGACGTGCGCTGCGATGAACGGAACGTCCTTGGGAAGATTCTTTATTGCGTTTGCCATAAGCTCGGCATTTTTCTGGTCGGCGGCATTGTAGGAAAGCTGTTTGAACATATCATAATTGACAGGCTCCCACACAGCTTTATTGAACAGGCGGCTTTTCTGCGAGATGCGCGAGCCGAGCGAATAAAGCTCGTTCTGATGCTCGATGATCGCTGCGCAGGTCGTGCCTTTGAGCGAGCAGAGGTCGAGCCAGTAGGGCGCATAGCCCAGCTTTTTAGCCGCAGACGCCATTGCCATTGAAATGCGGTAGTGACCAAAGCCCATACGGATATTGCCGATTATCACGGCGTTTTCGGGGAGCAAAAGATCATCCTTTTCAGACAGGCAAAGCTCGTGCACGCCGAGGGACTTGCCGATGACAGAGTTCTCTTTTGCGGTGAAATGGTAATCAGCACCGCTGTCATCGCCGAACTTTTTTATAAAGCCGCGCTTGCTTTTTTCAGCCTTTCTGATAACGCTTTGGGGCATTTTGTTGCCAAAGATAACACTTGTTCTGTCCATGACCGATACCTTCCTTTCCGCAATGCCCCGACAGGTCGACCTTGTCCAAACAGGCAGGGCATTTTTTGTATGAATTTGACTATTGACAAATGTTTATATGTATGGTATGATACTTGTAGTATCATATGATAGTTAGACTATCATCACTTTTATAATAGCACGAAAAAAGGTGATTGTCAAGTGGATTATCAAAATTATCTCACACAAATAAAACAGAACAACATTTCCGCGGCGGTAGAGGCAGGCTGTGAGCTTTTTCAGGACAAGGGCATCGACAGCGTGAAGATGACCGAGATCGCACGGAAGGCAAAGATCGGCATCGCGTCGCTTTACAGGTACTTTGATACGAAGGAAAAGCTCGTTATCGCGTGCGCGGTGAAGATGTGGGAGGAGGTCATCGGCGAGATACTCCCGAATTATCAGAGCGAGGAGTTTGCCTCTCTGAACGGGTTTGAGCGCATTGAGCATATTTTCCGCGTTTATAGGATTCTGTGCAACAAGTACAAGGATTTTGTGAAGTTCGTGGCGGTGTTTGACTCGTACTGTCTTAATAATAAGGTAGAGCCGAGCAAGCTTGCCGACTACGAGCAGATAATCACAACGCTGTACAGATTTTTCAGCGACGCTTTCGACTGCGGCGTGCAGGACGGGAGCATCAGGCAGGGCATCGACAAAAAACAGTTTTACCTCACCTGCAACCACGCACTCATGGCTGTGGTGCAAAAGCTCGTTTCGGGCGAGATACTTTCGCAGGACAACTTTGCGGGATTCGGTGAGGTAGATATTATGACCGACATATTTTTGAGCTACATCAAAGCGTAAGGAGGGTTATTTATGAAAAAGCCTATTACTAACAAGGTGCTGTGGATATTCGCGGTAGGACAGTTCGGCTGGAGCCTGCTTGCAGGGCTTATAAGCAACTGGCTGGTGTTTTACTACACGGGCGAGGGTATCCTTTCGGGTCACATCACGCAGGGAAAGGTTTTTCTCGGGCTGACCATAATCGGTCTGATAACCGCTTTCGGACGTGTGTTTGACGCGGTGACTGACCCGCTTATCGCAGGTATGTCCGACCGTTCAAAGAACCCAAAGGGCAGGCGCATCCCGTTTATGCGCATCGCGGCGATACCGTTTGCGCTTATCACTGCGCTGATATTCATTCTGCCGTCGTTCTCATCGGTAGTGGTGAATGACATTATACTGTTTGCTGCGCTGGTGCTTTTCTATCTGTTCATGACGACATACTGCACACCGTACAACGCGCTGCTGCCCGAGCTTGGCAACACGCAGAAAAACAGAGTGAACGTTTCTACATTTATTTCGCTGACCTATATCGTGGGTCTTTCGGTATCATACCTTGTGCCCAATGTTGCGGGGTTATTCTCGTTCGCGGGCGAGGCAGGCTCGATAAGGGCGGCTATCGGCGTGATGTCGCTTGTGGCGGCTGTATGTATGCTGATACCCTCGCTGCTTATCAAGGAAAGCGATTATATCGACGTCAAGCCGAGCGAGACAGACTCGCTGCAGTCGCTGTTCAAGACGTTCAAAAACGGTCAGTTCAGGCGCTTTGTTTACTCGGACGTTATATACTTTTTCGCGGTAACGCTTTTCCAGACGGGGCTTGCGTTCTACGTTACAAAGCTTATGAAGGTCGATGACAAGAACACGTTTATGCTGTCGGTAATTATGACGGTATCGAGCCTTATACTGTATCTTCCTGTCAACAAGCTGGCGCAGAGGCTGGGCAAAAAGGCGCTGGTCATCTTCGGATTTTTCTTCTACACGGGTGTATTCGTTCTGACGGCTATGTGCGGCGAGGGCATCATCTGGGGCTACATCATCGCGGCGCTGGCAGGCATACCGATGGCTATACTGGGTATTCTTCCGCAGGCTATCGTTGCGGATATTTCAGAGGCTGACGCTATACAGACAGGCGAAAAGCGCGAGGGTATGTTCTTTGCGGCAAGGACGTTTGCGTTCAAGATGGGTCAGGCTATCTCGCTGCTGGTGTTCACATCGGTAACGACATCTGCGACCGAAAGATCTTACAGAGTGACTGCTGTTATCGCGGCTGTATGCTGTGCGATAGGTGCTGTTCTGCTGATGCTGTATAAAGAAAAGGACGTTATGGCTGTTATTGAAAAGCACGCGAAAGGAGAAGAAAAATGAACAGCTTCAGGATAAGGCTTCGCGCGAGGGACGGCGAACACGCATATAGGTTTTCATCAAGTGCCGAGTGCGCAGTCTTTTCGGCAAGCGTTATAAACGACGGAAAGCGTTTCAGGCTCGTGCTTTGCCCAAAGCAGAAATTCAGGCTGCTGAGCGTTGAATATACGATGGACTTTGAGTTTGAGCCGTCACAGCAGATATTCCTCAACGGCTATCAGAGCTGGACTTACAGCCCCGAGAGGCCGATAAGGCAATCTGACAGGGCGCTGAAATATCTGCCATCAAAGCTGACGGACAAGTACGGTCTTGACCGATACGGCGACGGTTTTTTCTACCGCGGCAGGCAAAGCAGCAGCATTCATCACGGGTACTCCTACGCATATGTGAGAAACGGCAGCGAATACACGCTTTTCGGCAGCCTTGCGGAAAGCTCGGGCTTCACGGCCATAGAATTCGACACGCGCAAAAACGCCGTGACCTTTTCAAAGGACTGCACAGGCAGGCTCGTCAGCGGAAAGTACACTGCGCTTGATATGCACATATACAAGGGCAGCGAGGACAATGTATTTGACTACTGGTTCACGGATATGAGGATACCTGCGCCGAGCGTGAAAAAAATGCTTGGGTACACAAGCTGGTACGATCACTATCAGGACATTGACGAGATAAAGATCATCTCCGACCTTGCGGGACTTGACAGTATGCCCGCCAAGCCTGATGTTTTCCAGATAGATGACGGCTATGAGACATTCGTGGGCGACTGGTTCGATGTGGACACGCAAAAGTTCCCCTGCGGTCTTGAAAGCATTGTTAAAAGCATCGAGCAGAAAGGCTTGATCCCGGGAATATGGCTTGCGCCGTTTTTGTGCGAGCGCGATTCAAAGCTGTACAGGCAGCACCCCGACTGGCTGCTCACCGACAGGCACGGCAAGCCTGTTTACACGGGCTGCAACTGGAGCGGCGGCTACGCACTTGACATATACAACGGACAGGTGCGCGAATACATACGCAGGGTGCTGGCGCACTACAAGCAGCTCGGCTTCAAGCTGTTCAAGCTGGACTTTCTGTATGCGGCGTGTATGCTGCCGCGGCGCAGCAAGACACGCGGTGAGGTCATGGCTGACGCGATGGATTTTCTGCGGCGTGAGCTGCAAGGGTGTATGATACTCGGCTGCGGTGTGCCGCTTGCATCGGCTTTCGGCAAGGTGGACTTCTGCCGCATCGGCTGCGATATGACGCTTGATTATGATGACAAGCCGCATATGCGCCTGACACACAGCGAGCGCCCTTCGACCAAAAACACGATGGCGGACACGGTTTTCAGGCGGCAGCTTTCGGGCAGGGCTTTTCTCAACGACCCTGATGTTTTTCTGCTGCGGGATACCAACACAAAGCTTACGGCGCAGGAAAAGAAAAATCTTGCTTTTGTAAATGCGCTTTGCGGCGGTGTTTTGTTCACATCGGACAACTGCGCTTATTACAGTGACGAGGCAAGGCAGGTATTTATGCAGGCGCTCGGGCTGCGCGGTGCAAGGGTGACGCAGGCTTACGCTGACGGCGGGAGCATTTTTGTTACGTATGAGCTGGACGGTGACGAGCAAACTCTGCGGCTTTGCAAAGGATAGATCAGGCTTTTTTCTTAATACCCCTTTAATAAACTGTCCTCGGGCTTTCGGGCGCGGGGCAGTTTTCTTTGTAATAACGCACTTTGAGAAATGTAAAATTTGTGTGAACACTATTTACAACAGCTGTCGAAAATTGTATAATATAAGTACAAATTTTTAAGTTTTGGGGGTCGAAAAATATGGCAGATGAAAAGAAGGAAAAGAAGGGCTTTATAAAGGAATTTAAAGAGTTCATTTCCCGCGGCAGCGTGCTGGATATGGCTGTCGGTATCATCATCGGCGGTGCTTTCACAGCTATCGTAAAGTCGCTGGTAGAGGATATCTTCACACCGATCCTGGGAATGATACTTGCAGGTATCAACTTCAAGAGCCTGAGCATTACTATCCCTTGGGGCAGCAAGCCGCAGATCTACTACGGTCTGTTCCTTGAAGCTGTTGTAACGTTCCTGCTCACTGCATTCTGTGTATTCCTTATGATCAAGGCTATCAACAAGTTCCGCAAGAAGAAGGAAGAAGAGCCTGAGGCACCGGATCCGCAGATCGTTCTGCTCACCGAGATCAGAGACCTGCTTGCTAACGGCAAGACCGAGGAAGCTGCTGCTAAGCTCGAAGAGAACAACAAGTAAATACATAAATAAAAGTCTCCTGTGATCATTCACGGGAGATTTTTTATAAGGCGCTGTAAGCTTAAAGATTTCTTAATGTGAGATGTGGTAGTATAGTATCAGAAAACTAAAAAGGAGCGATAGAATGAGGCCCGAAAAAAAGCAGAGATACCTGCCTGTGACAGACAAAGATCACGGCTGCGGACAGATAGTCTACCACGCTTTCAGGGGGACGACTATATACATTGTGCGCGGCAGAAACGGCGATATGATGATAGACACGGGGCTTTTCCATGTACGCAGGGCTGTGCGCAAATGGGCACGGCAGTACAATGTGAAATACATTTTTATAACCCACGCTCACGCTGACCATGACTGGAATGCAAAAAGTTTCGGGAAAGCTTTTGGTGCAAAAATTCTGCTGAACAAGAGAGATCTTGGGTTGAAAAATAATTACCAGACGCTCAAACCGACGCGGAAAAAGTACGCTTTTAAATGCTTTCAGCTGAACATCACTGGCTCGCTGTTTTCAAGTCCGCGCTATAAGGTCGATATAGCGATAGAACGCGAGGGCGGTGCGCTGCTTGAAAAGCTTGGCTTTGACGGGGAGTTTGTCTTTCTGCCGGGGCACACTCGTGGTATGACGGCGCTGCTTTGCGGTGACACGCTCTACTGCGGTGATGCTTTTACGGCGCTGTTCGGCGAGGCAGAAATACCTCCGTATGCGATGGACATAAAGGGCATGAAGCGGTCGCTGGAAAAGATACTGCGGATAAGCCCCAAATGGCTTGCGTGCGGTCACGGTCTGCCTGTGAAGATGGGCGATGCGAGAAAGGTCATAGAAAGATACCTGAACGAATAGGACGGGAAATGAAAAAAGTCTGCTGCAAAAGGTCGGTACTGATATAGAAGTTTTGCCCCGAAGCATTTCAAAAGGCTTCGAGGCATTGTATTTTATACGGTTCATAAGATAAATCAGAATTTGCCGCCGCGGCGGCGCGCTTGTCCGTCGCATATAAGATTGAGGTGACAACTGCCTTTGTGCCGCTCCGGGCTTTAATTTGATAAGGGCGGTACAAGAGTAGAGCCGTGTTGTGCAAACCGCGGTAAATCCGAGTTTGTGCACCATGTCAGAGAGTGTACCCGAAGGGGTTTTAGGGGGCGACCGGAAAGCCCCCTAAACAAGAGCTATTCAATCCGCCTTTTTGCAGGCGGATTGCGGAAAAATAGTGAGTGTATGGCTGGACCGAAAAACCTGTCTTGTCTTTGGCAAGTCCTTACAGGTAGTGCAGACCGATGAATTCTGATTTATGTCAGTAATTATAGCACGATATCGCTGCATTGTCAGTTAAAACGCCATAGTACTTCTGACTGAATATCAGAAATACTATGGCGAAAAACTTCCGCATCAGCGCAGTACTAATGCAACAGACTTTGTTTTTTTATTCTTACAGCCACATTATCCCTCGGACTTGTCTGCAAAGATAATCTGTGGTATCTACTGCGTATATGCGGCTGCGCAGATAGCTTTCAGCCCACACGACACAATAGTTTCCGTACGGGTCGTGGACTCTGTAATAGACCACTCCGCCGCTGATGTAATAGCCGTAGATGATCTGGAAATGATGTGCGCCGCTTGCGGTGCGAAGTCCGACAAGAAGCAGCTTGTTATCGTTGAGCAGGCGCTTGATGTCGATCATCTCGGGCGCAGTGTTTATATGCGGTGTGAAGCCGTATGACCTGACAAGGTCGGCAAGGTTTGACATTACCGAGCCCCAGCTGGAAGCGCCATACGGGAACGGGATAGGACAGCCCGCTGCACACCAGCCGTTTGTATACTGCTTTTTGAGCACATCGTCTTTATTGAGGTTCATGCCCTTTTCGTTGAGCAGCATCGTTACGCTTGTGCCGCCGCAGCCGTAGGTCGCTTTGACCTTTCCGCTGTTGCCTGTTCCGCCGAGCTGGTTGAGCTTTTCAAATGCTATAGTTACATCGCCGCGCAGAGTTGATGCGGTAACAGTCGAATAGTCGGTATAGCGGCTGCCCCACTGGGCTCTGATGACGTAGGTATAGGTCGTACCCGGCTTCAGTCCCGTGAGGGTCGCGCTTGAGGTGCGCGAATAGGTCTGATAAACATACTTCCCGCCGCTTACGAGGTAGATATTATACGCCTCGGCATCCTTATGGAGAGTCCATTTGAGCGTGAGCGTGTTCTCGGTCGAGGTCGCTGCTGTGACACCCTTGACCTTGCTCTGCTCAAAGGTGAGCGTTTTAAAGGTCAGCTCGCTCACAACAGATGAACGCTTGCCGTTATTTGCCTTTACGGCGTAGGTATGCTCCGTCTGCGGTGCAAGACCTGTGAGCAGGATGCTGTTTGATGAAACGGTTTTTACAAAGGTGAGCTTGCCGTTTTTATCCTTGCGGTAGACCGAATAGCTGTCGGCTCCGATATACTTGTTCCACGAAAGCACGACGCTGTCATACTCGGCTGCTGCCTTTATGCCGCTTACCCTGCCCTGCTCAAACGAGAGTGTCGTGATGGGGGCGTAGCTGTACTGGGTATATCTGCCTGCTTTCTGACCTCTTATTACAAAGGTATACTCGGTCTGCGGTGCAAGACCCGTCACGCGCGCGGTATCTGAATCAGTCGAGGTAACGAACCTGTATCCGCTTTGTTCATTGCCGAGGTAGATGTTATATGTATCAACGCCCTCGACCTTTTTCCATTTGAAAGTGACGCTGTCATATTCCGCCTGCGAGGTTATATCCTCGATGCTGATGCTGCCGATATCGCCTGAAGCGGCAGCTGCGGTTTTCCTGCTCTGCGTTATGGCGCTCACCTTTGCAGGCTTTGTGTATGCCGCACTCGCCTTGCCTCTGACCTCGAACGTATACTGCTTATCCGATTCAAGACCTGTGATAACGGCACTGCTGCCATATGTTGTCTTGACAGGTATCTGTTTGCCGCTTGCATCTGTGAGGCTTATCTCGTAGGATAAGATGCCCTGCACGCGCTCCCACTCGAGCGTTACAGAATCAACGCCCGCTGCTGCTTTAAGGCCGCTGACAGCTTTTTGCGCGGTCTGTCTGTCAAGCTGCGCATCGGCGCTGACATCAAGCGTGGTAACGTCTGTTTCGCCAAGCATTACCTCGCCGTCATCCGTATGGCCTGTGACTGCGAAGCTATACTTTGTTTTTGCAGCAAGGTCGGCTATACATACTGCGTCATCGCCCGTGTTTAGCAAAAGCTCGAGGCTTCCCTGCTTATTCTTTGTATAGACGCTGTATGTTTTTATATCGCTTTGTCTTATCCAGCTCAGCACGGCTGTGTCAGATGAAGCCTGCGCGCTCACGGCGGCGGGGCTGCTGCCCTGCTGCGAATATGCAGCTGCGGCGGTATCCTCTGCTGCTGCGGCACTGACTGTATAGCCTGCGCAGGCAAAGACTGCCGCTGTTGCAAGCAGCGCTGCAGTACGTTTTACGAACTTGTTCATAAAGCGACTCCTTTACATTTTTTACAATATTCGTTTGATATTATAACACATTCACGAAGTTTTGTCAAATCGGGGCGCTAAAAGTCAAAAAAAGTCCGCCGGGGAAACCCTGACGGACCTATGTTTATTCAGTTTCTGATAAGCTCCTTGGGAATGTCGTTATAATCGAACATTACCTCGGAATGATTGTCGCGGATAAGCTTTTTGTAGATAAGCTCGCCTGTTTTCTTATCCCTTGTGAGCTTATATATCTTTGACACGCGGAAGTACTTATCGCCCTCTTTTACAAAGTGGTGGTCCTCCTCGACTATCTCGTACTTATGCGGGAAAGGTCTTGCGCTGCGCAGTTCGCCTTTAAGCTCGCCGTTTTCGCACCAAACGCAGAGCTGTACGGGCTGGTCGGTGGTGTTTTTGAAGCGGAAATCCACATAGTTATAGCACACCGAGGTACCCGAGCTCATCGGGATACGCACATCGCCGTCGGGCGCGAGCGCATCGGAGTGGGTATGGAACTCTGTTACGAGAAGCGGGCTGTGGATAACGAGCAGGTGGATGGTATTGCCAAGGTTGCAAAGACCGCCGCCAAGCCCCGGCTGGAGCTTGTTTGCGGAGATTATCCTGCCGTCCTTATAGCCTTTTTTCTTGGTTATTTTGCCCACTGTGCGCCAGAACGAGAATGTTTCGCCGGGTCTTATAATGATGCCGTTTATCTTTTTGCAGGCAAGGTCGATATTGACAGCCTTGTTCTGCTGGAGTACGGGGTCGATGCCCTTACCCTTTTTAATAAGGTGGTTGCTGTGAGTTGATACTATATTTTTCAGTCTTCGATCAGTCTGTCCTTTTGCAAATTTTTCTGTGCCCGTAAGATCCTTATAATTCCTCTTCAGCTTTTCCTTTGCTTCGGAGATAGCATATGTAGCGGGACAGATATCGCAGAACAATATCTGTTTGTTTCCGATCTTCATTTTCTCCTCCTGATATCGCCGAGCCTGTAACGGTATTTTTTTCTGTGTTTCCATGTCCACATCACGAAATACTCGATATATCGCCTTTTGCCGATATGCTTTTCATCGGGCATGCGTATGAAATGAACGAGTATGCTTGGCAGGTCTGCATTGTTTGCACCGCGTATATCGGTGATTATCTGGTCGCCCAGCACGACTGCCCTGCTTTTTTCAACACCCATAAGCTCCACAGCTTTTTGGTAGCCTGCGGGACTTGGCTTATCTGCATCGCACACATAAAGTGTCTGTATATTCTTATTGAACCTCTCTACCCTGCTTTTCTCGTTATCAGACAGCAGGCAGGTCTTAAAGCCCATTTTGTGAAGCTTTTCAAAAAAGCGGTCTATCTTTTCATTGGAATCGTCGCCGTGGTGGACGAGAGTATTGTCAACATCGAAGATAAGTCCGCGGTATCCAAGCGCCCATAGCTTTTTATAATCGACCGCGAACACGCTTTTTACATATTCGTACGGATAATATTCTTTCAGCATCTTACTGCTCCATATACTCGCAGACTTTATCTATCTGTCTGCTGAAATCGCTGCCGAAGCAGTTATTGAAAAACGCGCTGCCGATAGTGAACGATGCCGGGTGAATCTTTTTTATCTCGTCAAGTCTGTCATAGCTGTTTATGCTGCCAGCCACGCAGACGGGGGCATCAACGCTTGCTACGAACTTATCTATGAGCTTATAGGCATTGCCTGTATATCTGTATCCAAGCAGGTCGATACCGTACGCACCCTTTGCAAGATACTCTTTTGCATCGCGTATCATTTTTTCAACGCTGCCGTCCATTACAGTCGGGCGTTCCTTCAGTTCACCGACAAAGGGGCAATATTTAAGCCCATGCTGCTTGCAAAGCTGCATTATCGAATCAAAATAGACTGTGCCCATAAGCATATCAACACCGCACTCGATAGCCATTTTTGCACCCTCAAGGCACTCCGCCTCGGTATAGGCTACGACCTCAAGCACTGTCTTTTTCCCGCAGCTTTTCATATACGCATAAAGCTTTTTCATTTCCTCCAAAGGCAGAGGCTTCTCTTTAAATCCCCAGTATTCAGCCTTTGAATCCTTACATTTGTCAAATATCTCGTAGGCATTGCTGACAGTTTCATCATCACAGGTCAGCATTACCACAAGTACCGGTTTGCTCTCCATCTTTTTACCCTTCTATCCTATTTTTTTATCTCACACTTTTTCCCTTATTTTTCTCTGCCAAAAACATAGTTATTATACCATATACACGCGGTTATGTCAATAATCAAAATAAACCGACATCCGCAATAAAACGGGTGTCGGTTTAGTAAAAAGAACTATCTGCTCTTTTATTTTACGCTTGAGGGGAGCTTTGCAGCGCCAAAGGCTTTACACAGCTTATCAAGATCCTGCTTATAGTCATACTTTTTGGTATAGTTCAGAGGTGTCACGCGGGCAGCGGCGAGGTCAAATGTACACTGTGCGGCGGCGATGACATTGTTGCCTACCCTATAATAAGCGATGTGCATTTCAGCCTCGTCATCACCCATACAGGATATGGCGTGGTCGGTGCCGATATCGTATTTTTTCACATCCTTATCCATAGTCATCTCGTTTTTCATGCTATCGGAGAACACCAGGGAGAACAGCTTTTTAGCCTCCTCCTCGTCCTTGCAGTTGAAGCAGACTGCCTCAACATAGCCGTCGATAGTGGTATCCCTATGGCCTTCATCTTCATACTCAAAGGACTGGAACTCGATGAACACCTGAGAATCCGCTTTGACTGTTGCTATATGCCTTTCGTCCTCGATAAGATCATCGAACGGATCGAAGAGCTGATTTGTTTTGACATCTGCAAAAATGCTGAAGGTACCCGCCGGCTCCGCAGCAGTTTGCGCAAAGGCTTTCTGTGGGTCTCCCGAATAGGTTATCTCCTGCGCGGCAAAATTCTTCACAGCGACAGTTTTAAGGTCGATACCGACGCTTGGCTGCGGCGGCTCTGTATTGGGTGTAGTGGTGGTTTCCTTCTCTGTTTTCTCGGGTGATTCCGAAGAAGTTTGTGTGGTAGTGGTGGTTGCCGATGTTGTGGTGGTAGTGGTTTCCGTCGTGCTTGAGCTATCGGGAGCTGATGAGGATTCGGTTACAGATGATGCATCCGAGCTGCTGTCAGTTTTCTCCGAGCAGGCTGCCATTGACAGGATCATTGTCAGCGCGAGCGCTGCGGCGATGAGTTTTTTCATTTAGTTTTCCTCCCCTGTATACTTTAAAAGTTTTATTTATTTTACAACTAAAAGCACTTTATGTCAAGCATTTTTGCAAAACACAAGACCCGATGCCTGAAAACAAGCATCGGGTCGAATTATTATGTGTTTATTGCAACATCTGTGATGTTACTTTGCAGCCTCAGCTATTGCAGCCTGTGCAGCAGCGAGTCTTGCGATAGGCACACGGAACGGTGAGCAGGAAACATAGTCCAGACCGATCTTGTGGCAGAACTCAACAGAGGAAGGATCTCCGCCGTGCTCGCCGCAGATTCCGCAGTGGAGCTTTGGATTAACCGGCTTACCGAGGTCAAGAGCCATCTTCATGAGCTTGCCTACGCCGTCCTGATCGAGCTTAGCGAATGGATCGCTCTCGAAGATCTTCTTGTCGTAGTAAGCGCCGAGGAACTTGCCTGCGTCGTCTCTTGAGAAGCCGAATGTCATCTGTGTAAGGTCATTAGTACCGAAGCAGAAGAAGTCAGCATTTGCAGCGATCTCGTCAGCTGTAAGAGCAGCTCTTGGGATCTCGATCATTGTACCAACCTCGTACTTGAGATCGGAACCAGCCTCTGCGATAATTGCGTCAGCGGTCTCAACAACGACCTTCTTAACGAACTTGAGCTCCTTAACGTCGCCAACCAGCGGGATCATGATCTCAGGAACAACGTTCCAGTCAGCGTGAGCCTTCTTAACGTTGATAGCAGCCTTGATAACAGCCTTTGTCTGCATAGCAGCGATCTCAGGATATGTTACAGCAAGACGGCATCCGCGGTGACCCATCATTGGGTTGAACTCGTGCAGTGAAGCGATGATAGCCTTGATGTCCTCAACGGACTTGCCCTGTGCTGCTGCAAGAGCCTTGATGTCC
>CADAEJ010000006.1:0-20962 GCA_902786965.1 uncultured Ruminococcus sp.
AAAACATTAAGAAATCAATTAATGATGTATTTCATCTAAGCTTTGCACTATAGTGATTTGTTAATCTTACGGATTTATCCATGTAATGATTTTGGTCTTTAAATGGTCTTTATTTTGCGCTGAAACTGCCTTAGACCACCATAGATTACCGCAGCAGGGTAGCCGCAAAACGGCGCAACACCGCAAGTCGATTTAAAACACCATAGATCACAGGGGCTCAATCCCGTTCTTCGACTCCCGTTATCTGCTTAAAACCAAAGCCCGTAAACACGTCGTTTGCGGGCTTTTTCTCATGCCAAAAACGGCACCTGACCTTTATCTCCGTGCAGTATAAAATTGCAAAAGGCAGAACTGCTGAACACAGGTCTGCCTTAACTGTTATATGCCTGCTATTGCTTCATATCATCCTCAAAAAATGCCTTTACCGCCGCAGCAAGCTCGGTTGTGTGCCCGCAAAAGCAGTGGTCAGCGCCGCGAACAGTCACAAGCTTTGCGTCCGCGTAAAGCTCCGCCGCCTTTTGTGCGCAGCTAAACGGCACCGTTTCGTCCTCGTCACCGTGTACGATAAGCACCCTGCCATTGAACCTTTCTATTGCGTCTTCAACGTGTATCATCTGCGCGGTCCTTATGTAATCGCCCGACAGCTCGCGCTCGCCGAAGTAAATCTTTTCGGGGATATGCTGCGCGTCAAAGCTCTGCCCAAGCACAACGCCGTGGCGGGTTATGTCGGGTATCATCCACGCAGGCGAGAGAGGAAGTATCGCCTTGAAGTCATCCGCGCACATACCGCCGATTAGCATCGTCAGCAGTCCGCCCTGCGAGTGTCCGCACAAATACAGCTGCGTCACAAAATCAAGCGACTTTGCATATCTCACCACCGACAGCGCGTTGTTCACCCACTTGAACAGCGTGTGGTCCTTGAACTCGCCGCCGCTTTTGCCGTGCCCGTACATCTCTGCACGCAGAACAAAAATGCCCGCGTCATTCATCGCCCTCTGCACTGCGATAAGGTGCTGCTCCTCCATATTCCCCGTAAAACCGTGGATAAGTATGCAAAGCGGACCTTTGCTGACACTTCTTGGACTGTCAAGCTTTGCGTGCAGCTTCACCCCGTCGCTGTCAATGTAAAACTCCTTCATCTGTCCTTGCCTCCTGACTGTTTTATTACTGCTGCTGTTCAGATTGTACCGCATTTGCGCGCCTTCGTCAAGCCCTGCCCGATAATTTGTCACTGCATCAGCCGTACAGGCATCAGCTTACGGTTATATGATATAATCAAATATGCAAAATGCACATCTGCCGAGGGAAGATTTTGTATGATTGGTAGTTGATAGTATTAACAAGATATGATATAATTATAAAGAAACTGCACAGCCTATGCACCGTATATTGTAAAAGGCTGTGCGTCATATCGGTTCAAAGGAAGTGTGGAAATGGCATCAGAAAAGCCCGGAAAAACAAGTCTGCGAAGTATAAGCAGAGTGCATATGATAATGATACTGGGCTTTGGACTTATCGTTATTTCCGCCGTGCTGACAGTATCACTGCTTGCTATACGCAAGACCGACGAGGTACTTAAAAACAAGGTCATTTCCCTCACCTCGTCATTGAATGTGCAGATGAAGCTGAATATGGAGTCCTATCTGTCGCGTATGGAAACCATCGCAACGCTCGCCTTTGGCGATAAGGATTCCTATACATACGATGCCACAGACCCTTCAAATGACGAGTATGAGGCTATCAATACCGAAAAGAAGATCTCTGATCGGCTTTACAGCCTTTGTATAATGGAGAACTTTGTCGATTACGGCATAGTCTACCGCAACAACCGCACAGTCGGAAAAATATCCAATGGTACTTCGACCCTGTTCGGCGACAAGCTGTTCACAAACATCAGCTCAATGATAACCCGCTCGCGTACAAATGACGGCTGGGCAACCGGGTATGGCGATAATTTCAAGCGCATATACTATGCCAAAAAGGTCCACGATAACGCTGTGCTGTTCATATCCTTCTATGCCTCCGAGCTTGATGCGGTCTTTGACAACCCCGAAACGCTCAAAGATATGTCTGTCAGACTTGTAAACCGCGATAATAACATAATCTATTCCAAAAAGTCTGACGAGGTCGGAAAGCAGCTGGATGAGAGCATAAGCAGCAGAATAAGCGGTAAGGATTCTGCATCGGTGCTTGATAACGATTATCTTGTATCGGTCGACAAGTGCGGTGACTGGTACGTTGTCTGCTCGATACCTACACAGATGATACTCAACGAGAAAAATGAAATGAAAGCCTTTATTTACATCACCGCAGGTATCTCGGGAGTGCTGGCGGTGCTTATGGGACTTCTGCTTTCCTACCGCATATTCAGCCCGATAAGAAAGACCGTTTCAAACCTTGACAATATGGCGAGCATAGACCTTTTGACAGGCATACTCAATAAGCGCACCTTTGAGGAGTATTCGGGCAATATCCTTGAAAATTCTCTTGAGAGCGAGAGCCACGCGCTTATCATACTTGACCTTGATGACTTCAAGCGCGTCAACGATACCAACGGTCACGCCTACGGCGATAAGGTGCTTGAAAAAACAGGCGAGATACTTCGCAGCGTGTTCAGCGATGACGACTATATCGGACGTATCGGCGGCGATGAATTCGGCGTGCTTGTCAATGCAAGGATAGAGGATATAGCAGAATTTGAGCGCTTGCTCAAGGACAAGTGCGAAGAGCTTGTGCAGGCTTATCACAGCAGCTACAGTGAAACGGGAACAGGCAAAAAGGTATCTGCAAGCATCGGTGTCGCACTTTCGCCGCAGCACGGCAAGACCTTCGAGGAGCTGTATTCCGCCTGCGATAAGGCGCTGTACCGTTCCAAGAACAGCGGCAGAGATACCTATACATTCTTTGATGCACAAAACGAAAGCGACGGTGAGCGCCATGAATAGACCACGCAGGATAATTGCATTTATTACCGCAGCTATCATCGCGATGCTCACAGGCTGCAGCGATGATTCTGTTATCCACAAGCAGATGGTACAGACGCAGATAACGCTTTCCTGGTGGGGCAACGATTCGAGGAATGAGTATACTATCGCCGCAGTCGAGCGCTTTGAAAAGCAGCACCCCGAGATAAAGGTCAAGTGCAGCTACTCCGAATGGTCGGGATATGAGCCGCGCAGCCAGGTGCAGATGATATCCGGCACAGAGGCAGACGTTATGCAGATAAACGTCGGCTGGCTGGATCAGTACTCGCCCGACGGCACAGGCTACTACGATATTGAAAAGCTTTCCGATACCGTTGACCTTTCAAACTTTTCGCCCGAGATGCTCAATTACGGCAGAAGAAACGGCGTGCTCAATGCTATACCTATCGCTATGAATGCCGAAACTGTCTATATCAATAAGGATATCTACGCCAGATACGGACTTGACGTTCCGCGGACGTGGGATGACTTCTTCAAAGCCGCCAAGGCGATGAGTAAGGACGGCGTCTATCCGCTGGCAGGCGCAAGCAAGTCGATATGGCTTTACTGTATCGCCTACGCCGAGCAGCAAACGGGCAAACAGATATTCAACGATAAAGGCGAGCTTGCTTTTACCGATAAAGAGTTTAAGGTAATGATAGAGTTCTACAACCGTATGGTGAAAGAAAAGGTCATACCCAAGGTCGAGGATTACCAGCGCTTTAACATCGACAACGGCAGCTATGCAGGTGTCGTCGCGTGGGTAAGTGATGCGCTCAACTACTATAAAGGGCTCGTCGCAAAGGGGACGAATATCGTCGCCGCAGGCTATACCGCATCCGATACGTCAGCATCAGGCGCGGGCTGGTATGCAAAGCCCGCAACGCTCTATGCCGTCAGCAAGAACACCGAGCATCCCAAAGAAGCCGCTATGCTGCTTGACTTTATGCTCAACAGCAAGGAGTGGGCAGAGCTTCAGGGCGTAGAAAAGGGGATACCTGTCAGCACATCGGCAAGAAAGTTCCTCGGCGAAAAAGGTATGCTCAGCGGCATACAGTACGAGGCATCGCAGGTAATGGAAACAAACAAGCTCATAAAGCCTATGAATACGCAGCTTGAAAATGCCGACCTGTATGATTCCTTTGTTGATTCGTGCGACCTTGTCCTGTTTGATAAAGCGACCGCCGCCGATGCATCATCAAAGCTTTATAAGAAGTATTCCGAAAAGTACAAAACATCTCCTTGATAAAGGGATAGCTATCACTCACTTGCAATAGTAAAGCCGCACAGCAGGGCATATGCCTTGCTGTGTTTTTTGTTTCGGATTTGAACTGAACTCTCATCATTATCAGATCCCTTTCTGTTTTTGGGTATGAAAAAAACCGCCTGATCACTTTTATACTTTATTGACAAATTATTAACGGGGTGGTATAATTTATGAAACAGATACTTTGTTAGTTTTGTGTGTTAAGTAGGAACGCTTTGCCTGTGTTGTGCGCAGGACTATCCCATACGTTTACAGCGAGGGACTTGAAAAGTAAAACTATCTGTTGACACAATGCTTTCAATAACAAAAAATATGGAGGAATAATTATGCGAATACTTTCAAGGAAACTGACCGCACTTGCGGTTTCAGCGGCAATGGTGCTTTCCTGTGCGGCAGGTCTGCCAAACAGTGCAAACAGCACAGGCTCTGCACTTTCAATGAGTGCGCAGGCGGCTGATGTGGTCGTGTACAACGGCGACACAATGAGCACCTTTTCTGACCGTACACCGCAAAGTGTAGCCAAAAAGTATGCCGATGCGATGCACGCAGGAAAAACCTATGTTGACGATAATTCTGATACATACTATAAAACAAAGCCATCTACCAAAGCACCGTATTTTCAGGGTGTGCTTACAGACGATACGCTCAAGTGTATGCAGGAGATGACACAGTTCTACAGGTGGCTTGTGGGCAGTAAACCTATGACCGTCCCATGTACGCAGAGTGACTACCTGCAATATCAGGCACTTGACAGATGCTTTGAGTGGGGACACTGGATACACAATGAAAGCAAGCCTGCGGATATGTCTCAGGAGCTGTGGGATAAGGGCTTTGAATGTAATCACAATATACTTGCATGGGGATACTCTCCTCTGGGTGCGATCACCGGCTGGATGAACGAAGGGTACTCACTTTCTTCAAAGAGCTGGGATTCACTTGGTCACAGGTATGCACTTATCAACCCTGGATATGAAGGTATCCAGTTCGGTTACTGCGATGGTGTCGGACTTGGAGACTGTGTTTATGATTGGGATACCTATTCACATGCAAGACCATACGAAGCGTTTTACGCATTTCCATCTCCGGGATATTTCCCCGCAGAATGTATAGAACCCACCGGGAGCGCCTGGAATGTTGACTTTGATACAGATAAACTGAGCATAGATGATGAATCAAAGGTCACTGTCACAGTGACAAATCTGCGGACTAAAAAGAGCTATACCTGCAAAAAAGGCGATGATACTGCATTGGTTTATGGCGATAGTGTAGTATTTGTCCAGCCGTCTGATTACTCTTCGGAAAACTACCTTGATGTTTATAAGGACAGCTACAAGGTCGTTATAAACGGTCTGACTGATAAGGCAACATCAAAGCCTGCACAGATACAGTATACCGTAAAGTTTTTTGAGCTTAAGGACTATGCACCCAGAAAAATAATATTCTCTGCAATGGATTATTCTGAAATATACGTCAATAAGAATAGTTTCAAGACTACCGAAAGCCTTAAAAAGCTCGGTGCTGTTCTTCCGAATGAGGTCTATGTCCAGAATGAATTCTACAAGCTGGACAAAGCCAAAGTAAAGGGCAGCTGGGTATATGATGAAAAGAATCAGTGCTGGAACAACAGCGTCGATGCTTCGGGTATGCCAGCCACAATGGTCGATACAAACGGTATGCTCAAAAAGCTGACTATAAAATGTAAGCAGATAGATTCCACTGACGCTTTACAGCTCTCCACCAAACAGACGACCTGCGGAAATACAGTAAGGTTCACTGTTAATACGCAATCTGTCAGTGGCGATACAACGCATCTTGTACTTGCTGCAAAGGATGCAAACGGCAATTACTACAGTAAGAAAACATATGATTCGCGCACTTATACGCAGCTTGCACACAGCTATGTTAAAGATGTTTACACCATAAAAGCTGCGCAGCAGGACAGCGGAGATTATGTTTCCGTATGCTTTTACAAGCCCGATGACGGATATTTCTACAATTCAGCCTATGCTTGCAATGCACCGCAGACGCTTACAGTCACGCACAATTATAAATCTGTGGATACCGTAAAAGCTACCTGCACCGAAAAGGGCTTGAGAACATTCACCTGTACAGGCTGCGGCGACAGCTATAAGCAGGAAGTTAATGCGCTTGGTCATAAGTGGGGGACACCCACATACACCTGGTCGAGCGACTATAAGACCTGCACCGCCAAAAGAGTGTGCGCAAACGATAGATCGCACGTTGAAACAGAAACCGTAAACTCTGTCTACTCACTTGCAAAGCAGCCGACCTGTGCTGAAAAGGGAACGGATAGATACACAGCTGCCTTCAAAAATCCCGGTTTTGCGAAGCAGGTAAAAAATGTTGATATACCGACACTTCCGCACAAATACGGAGATTGGCAATACAGCGGCTTTGACAGCGCCAAGGGCGTAAGACTGCAATCAAGAGTCTGCTCTGAATGTAAAGGCGTTGAAACTCGCGAAACAACTGAAAGCGGCGCTGTTACCCGTCTTGCCGGCAAGGGAAGATATGAGACCTCAGTTTCTATTTCACAAAAGGCTTTTGAAAAGGCTGATACCGTTGTGCTTGCGTACAGTATGAATTATGCCGATGCGCTAGCGGGCGTACCGCTTGCTTATCAGAAGAATGCACCGATACTTCTGACAAACACCCATTCGCTTGACGCCGCAACGCTTGCGGAGATAAAACGTCTTGAGGCAAAAAATGTTATCATTCTCGGCGGCGAGGGCGTTATAGACAAGCAGGTAGAGTACGCTCTTGCCAAGGAGAATATCACCACGCAGCGAATTGCGGGCAAGACACGTTACAGTACAGCGGCAGCTATCGCGCAAGAGCTTAACGATGGACCCGAAGAGGTGTTCCTTGTATACGGACTCGGCTATGCAGACGCGCTGTCTGTAAGCCCTGTTGCAGCTGCAAAGAACGCTCCGATAATCTATCTTAATACAAACGGCGAGCTTAATGCAGATACTGCAGCGTACCTTGCAAAAATCAAGGGCAAGGTCAGCAAAGCCTATGTTATCGGCGGCGAGAGTGTTATCACAAATGATATTATGAACAAGGCAGCAGCCGCACTCGGTCTTGACAATGCCGAAAGAATTTCGGGCAGGACAAGATTTCTCACCTGCATTGAGGTCAACAAAGCATTTTCAGATATCCTCACAAGCAAGGATGTTTGCATCGCAACGGGAATGGATTTTCCCGACGCGCTTGCAGGCGGCGTTTTCGCAGCAATAAACAAGTCACCTCTTATGCTTATCAACGGCAAGGCAAACCCGACGGCGTTCATTGACGAGCAGAAGGCATTCATCAAAGCCTCCGCCGCGACATCACTGACTATCTTCGGCGGCACAGGCGCTGTGCCTGATTTCAAGCTTATAGCAGTTTAATATTACCGCTTGAAATGTACCCACATACTAAGCACCGCACAGCAGGGCATATGCCTTGCTGTGTTTTTGTTTCGGATTTGAACTGAACTCTCATCATTATCAGATCCCTTTCTGTTTTTGGATATGAAAAAACCGCCTAACTAAGTTAAGCGGTTAAACGTAACACTTTAATACCATGCAATAGACCCGTTTTCGGTATTAAGGTCAATTTGCAATGCATGAGAAGCATAGAAAGATTCAAAATCATCTTTTGAATTTTGAGTGATCTTCCCTTCGCCGTTTACGAACTCTACTATGCCAGCATCACCTGTTCCTTCGGGGTAAAATTCATATCTTACCGTGTTTTCGCTGACGTAAATTCTTTTGTATGTAAGCATATTTCACCCTTCTTTTTTGCTTTTTTCTTTCAAATATTCAAGAAGCTCTTTTGCATAGTTATATTGCTTCTCTACTATAGCGTGTGCTTCTTCATAAACCATGTTAAGATTTGCAGACATTTATTTATACTCTGCCAATTCGTGATTGAGTAACGTAATATCGTGCTTTTGTATGTTCTTTCCCTCACGAAATCTCATAAATGATTGCTGCATATAGTAATCAGGGACGAATCGGTGCGTTGTTCCATCTTCAAAAGGATGCTCTTGCTCAAAGACATGGCTGAAAATAGCATCGACATCATCTTTGCTAAACCCTGTGTTTTGGGAAATAGCTTCGATTTCAGCATTTCTATCTCTATTATGTATTTCTTCGTAATACCTTTCAGCCGATACCTCGCGCTTTTTATTATTTGGGTCGTTCTTATCGTTATAAGCACCATACCTTGCGCCTGTTTCTATTATACCACTTTTTCCGCCATTGTCAACGGATTTATTGTTAACATTGTCATCGTAGACCTTTTCCCTGCCGCTGTCTCTCCGCAGCACCTCTGCACCCTCATCGGCGTTGGTCTTGTCGATGAACTCACGAAGCTGCTTTTGCTTTTTTGACTGCCGCATTCAGCAGCCTGTACAAGCCTGTTTTACAACGAAACTGTATATATGCTGAAAAAACTTGCAATCTGTGAGCGAGTGTGATATAATAATACTGTATTTTGCAAAAATAATGGCATTTCCCTTGAAATACGCCGTATGTTGTGGTATAATACGGGTGTATGGGAAAAAGTCCTGTTATTTACCGGCGACGGATCTAAGCGATATTTATTCAGGAAAAGGAGTAAAGAAAAATGATAAACGTAATCGGACTTGGCTACATAGGTCTGCCCACAGCACTTATGATGGCAGCTCACGGAGTTGAGGTAGTGGGAACAGACTACAACAAGGAGCTTGTAGCTACACTTAACGCAGGCAAAACGACATTCAAGGAAGACGGCCTTGACGATCTCTTTCAGGATGCATTAAAAGCAGGCATTAAGTTCACTACCGAGTATCAGGTGACAGATACATATATCGTATCAGTCCCAACGCCTTATGACAAGTTCAGCAAAAAGGTCGATGCATGCTACGTTGTAGCGGCTGTAAAGGACGTAATGAAGGTCTGCCCCAAGGGCGCAACTGTGGTTATCGAGTCAACAGTTTCCCCGGGAACTATCGAAAAGTATGTCCGCCCCGTTATCGAGGAGAACGGCTTTAAGATCGGTGAGGACATCAACCTCGTCCACGCTCCCGAGCGTATTATCCCGGGAAATATGGTATATGAGCTTTTGCATAACAACCGCACTATCGGCGCTGATGATAAGGCGATAGGCGAGAAGGTCAAGAAGCTTTATGCGTCATTCTGCCAGGGCGATATCGTTGTTACAGATATCAAGACCGCAGAAATGACCAAGGTCGTTGAGAATACCTTCCGTGCAGTAAATATCGCATTCGCCAACGAACTTGCAAAGATCTGCCGTCACGATAATATGGATGTCTACGAGATCATCAGGATCTGCAATATGCACCCTCGCGTAAATATCCTCCAGCCCGGTCCCGGAGTCGGAGGTCACTGCATCTCTGTTGACCCTTGGTTCCTCGTTGGCGACTATCCGAGCCTTGCAAATGTTATCAATGAGTCGATGAAGACAAATGACTCTATGCCTGATTTCGTTCTTGAGCGTATCTATGAGATAATGAAAGAAAAGGGCTTGACCGATATCAGCCGCGTTGGTCTGTACGGTCTCACATATAAGGAGAACGTAGACGATATGCGCGAATCTCCGACACTTCAGCTCCTTGAGAGCCAGCAGCGCCACCTCGCACCGGGTCTTAAAGTGTACGATCCTTTCATAACAAGTGACGTTGTCGATAATCAGTATCACAGCCTCGATTCGTTCCTTGATGCAGTCGACCTCGTTGTAATTATGGTAAAGCATAACGAGATCAAGGAGAATATGAGCAAGCTCGCAGACAAGGTAGTGCTTGACTGCCATAATATCTGCGATCTTGACGGAGTATATCATATCTGAAAAAATAGGCAGGGGCTAAAATGAAAAAAATAATGCTTGTCTTCGGAACACGTCCCGAAGCAATAAAAATGTGTCCGCTCGTGAATGAGCTGAAAACAAGAAAAAGTCTGCAAACGATCGTCTGCGTGACCGCACAGCACCGCCAGATGCTCGATCAGGTGCTTGAGACTTTCGGCGTTGTGCCCGATTATGACCTCAATATCATGAAGGATAAGCAGACGCTGTTTGACATCACCACCAATATCCTCACAAACATCAAGCAGATACTTGAAAAGGAAAAGCCTGATGTCGTGCTGGTGCACGGTGATACGTCAACAACGTTCGTGACCGCGCTTGCGTGCTTTTATCTGCAAATACCTGTCGGTCATGTCGAGGCGGGACTTCGCACGTATGACATTTACAGCCCCTATCCCGAGGAGTTCAACCGTCAGGCTGTCGGCATAGTCAGCAGATTTAATTTTGCCCCCACACAGCTTGCAGCCGAACATCTTATCCGTGAGGGAAAAGACCCCAAAACCATTTACATCACGGGAAATACCGTTATTGACGCAATGCAGCATACCGTCCGTGAGGATTATACCCACCCCGAGCTTGAATGGGCAGGCGACGGCAAGCTGATATTCATAACTGCGCATAGGCGTGAAAATCTCGGTGAGCCGATGCACCATATGTTCAGAGCCATCAGGCGCGTGCTTGATGAGCACCCCGAGTGTAAGGCTGTCTATCCGATACATATGAACCCCGTGGTGCGTAAAGCCGCAGATGAGGAGCTTGGTGACTGCAAACAGATACATATCATCGAGCCTATCGAGGTGTTTGACTGCCACAATTTTGAGGCAAGATGCCACCTGTGTCTTACCGATTCAGGCGGGATACAGGAGGAGTGCCCAAGCTACGGCAAGCCCGTGCTCGTTATGCGTGATACCACCGAGCGCCCCGAGGGCGTAGATGCGGGCACTTTAAGACTTGTAGGCACTGATGAAGAAACGATCTACCGTAACTTTAAGGAGCTGCTTGAAAATAAAGCGGCTTATGATTCTATGAGCCATGCCTGCAACCCGTATGGTGACGGCCACGCCTGCAAAAGGATCGCCGACGTGCTGGAGTTCGGCAAATGCGACCCGTGGGTGGCTAAATAAGACGTATAATACCACAAAACCCCGGGAGAGATCCCGGGGTTTTTATTGCCTGCGGAGTAACCGGCATTATATACCCGCAAAAATTGACCCACCCGACACATTAAGTATCGGGTGGGCTTGGCTATTATTAGGTTTCGCTAAGTTAGCGTTTTAAGCGTGTAGTTAGTTGATATTCAACTTACGGATTTGTTGCTGACTCGCTGTCGATCGAGAATGCGAACTCTGCTGTAACTGCTTTAAGATTAAGTGCATTATCTGTAAATGCTCTTGCAGCATTTCCGTCGAAGTACATATAGATTGTAATCTCTGTAGTGTTGTCAGAAGAAGTTATTCCGAGTTCGTCTATAATTATTGGCTTTCCATCAGTATTAGTCGTCATAGCATTACCGGTTGCACCATTCTCAGCTGTAGCCAGAAGCGCGCCTGTTGAATCATAAAGAGCAAATGCACCAGTTTTATTAACTACAAGAACTCTTACACTGCTCTCAAAATCATTTTCGCCAATAGCTGTGCCATCCTTCTTTAATGTAACGCCGTCTATCTTGAGGTTCTTACCAACTGCTGAAGGTGATACATTCTTAAATGAAAGCGTCTGCTGAAGGAGGAAATTATCTGTACGCTCTCCGATGTTGTCACCAGTAACCTTACCTGTACGAACACCAGACCTATCAGAGTTAAGTGTAGCAGCATCTAATTTAACAGTTTTAAACTTTTTATCAGCTCCGGTGTTTTCAGTGGAAATAGTTGCACCTTGTGCGTCTGATGAAAGTGTACTCGATGACCAAACCCATTCCATATCAGAGCCTATTGTTTTTGGAGCTATAAGTCTCAACTTTTCAGCTCCTGCAACATCCCACGGACCTACACCATTTGATGCAGTAGTTGTAGCGCTATTAAGCTCGGTGTAGAAGTCCTTTCCGTTAGCACTAATCTGGAGATATGGGTCAGCAGATTTTGCTGAAACTGTCATCGTTTGAGCTCTAACATTTCTGTTCAGTGAGAACCAAGCGAATGTCGACGAAACGAGCATTGCTGCTGAAACTGAGAGCATTCCGATTGCTCCTAACAGTTTCCTTGTGTTTTTGCTTTTCTTATTAGTATTAGTCATAATAAATTCCCCTTTCCAAGAATTTAAATTACCGCGGTTTGTGCTAATAGCCGTAGCCGTGACCGCTGCTCCTCTTTAGGAAACCCAATAATAAGTGTTGTTTTTGTTTCCTTGTCTTAAAGTATACATACTTTGTGCCCTTTTGTCAATAGTTTCACGCAAATTTGTTTATTTAACAAAACAAATTTGGAGAATATATACTTTCACTTTGACCGTTTTTGTGCAAATTGACCGTAAAACGATTTCGCAAGTTGTTGCATGTGTTGGATTTGTTTAAAACACTTGCCTAATTCAAGTCTAAAATCATCGTATTTTCGTCTTATTTGTTCATAATTCGCTTGACAAATCGCATAGAATTTAGTATAATAATTACGAATAAATTATACATTCTTAACTTATGCGCGCGAGGTGATAAGCTTGAAAGTGAAAAATAACGCTACCGTTGGCGGTCTGCGTGCTATGGAGCACTATTTCAGACCGATAGGCAACGCACTTTCGGGTGAAACGCTCGCCTTGCAGTCAGCATTCAGAATGAACAGTCCGTCGCGCGGCGTTATCTTCCCGGGTGAGTATCTTCCCGTTCTGGAAGCCTACCCCGACCGTGCCGCCGACTTTATACCGCTTGCGTTCTACCATCTATATGACGCGGTGGAGAATTTTAAGTCAAGGGATATTGATTACAGGTTCATTTCTATCCCCATGCCTGTCAGCTTTATGAAGCGCTCCGATTGCGTTGCGGGTATCGGCGAGCTTGCCAAGGCGTTCCATATCAAGCCCGAGTTTACCTGCTTTGAGCTTTCAGCGGCTCTTTATGAGGAAACCGATGATACAGTCGTAAAGGCCATGCACGCCCTGCAAAAAGAGGGGTACAGCTTTATGCTCAACTCATTCGGCGGCGAGGACAGCCCGACAGTGCTGCTGTCGAATTTCCCTGTAGACTATGTTATGCTCAACGGCTTGTATACGAAAGAATCTGTCCTGGGCGAAAGGCACGAGGGCTGGGTGAGGGCGGCAGCGTCCTATATCGCATCGCTTGACTGTACGCCGATAGCTACCGAGGTGGAAAACTCCACGCAGGGCGATAAGCTTGCATCACTCGGCTGCGATATGTGCGTGGGCAGCTATACGGGCGACTGGACACAGCGCAGATATTTGCGTATCCGCACAGGCGATGAACTGGATCAGCCCGAAGTTCAAAATAACGAAAATAACGATAACGATGATGAGGAATAATTGAGAAACTTGAAATATACTATTATAAAGAGAAATGATCGGGAAAGGAGGTATATCTTTTTATGAGCAAAAAGAAGAAAGAGCAAGCCAGGCAGGCTGAACTTGAAAATCAGCAGCTTGACGAAAACACAGAAGCTGCCGCAAATGCCAGCGCCGCAGCCAATGATAAGGAAAAAGAACAGGCTCTTCGGGACGTCCTGCATATACGGCGTACCGCCAAGGAAGTCAAAAGATATACTGTCCTTATGCGAGTGACAGGGCTTATAGCTGTCGCACTCGTGGCGCTTATAGCGATAGGGTATGCAATAGCGTACTTCTATAATAAGTACGGAAGCTTCACTATCAAGGTCAATAAGTACGATATGGTCAACCAGGGACTTTCACTTTCAGAGACCCCCGACTTTGACCGAACAAATTCGATGCTCACCGCCGATATCGTCTACGATATGACCAATATCAGCGGAAATGACCTCCCCGATAATATCGACAAGGTCAACGGCAACCATAACGGCAAGAACTATATCGCGTATACATTCTACCTGCACAATTCCGGTAAGGATACCATCACCTATGAAGGCGATCTGACTATCAGCAACGTTACCAAGAACGTTGACGATGCGATACGCGTTGCAGTCTATACCAACGGCGAAAAGGTCGTCTACGGAAAGACCAAGTCAGACGGAAAAGGTAAAGAAAGTGACTGCGATAAGGAGTTCCTGACAGGAACACAGGTCATGCACACCCAGGTCGAAGACTTCAAAAAGGGCGATACGACCAAGTATACAGTCGTTATCTGGCTCGAAGGAAATGACCCCGATTGTCTGGATAACATAATCGGCGGTGTAATAAAATTGCAGATGGACTTCAGGATAATTGAAAATACATAATAAGGGGTAAAGTTAATTATGAAAAAAGCGTTGAAAATAACCTTGAGTGTACTTGCGTGGATACTTCTCATATTCGCGCTGCTGATCACTATTATGGTGTTCACCTCCGACAAGAACAACGGAGTGCCGAGCCTTTTCGGGCGAAGTCCTCTGACTGTTGAGTCGGGGTCAATGGAGCCTACCTTTAAAAAAGGCGACCTCATAATCGCCAAGGAGATCGACAATATCAACGAGCTTAAAGAGGGCGACGTCATCTCTTTCTGGACAAATGAGATAATCGACGGAGAAAAGGTCATCAATACCCACCGTATCGTTGAGGTAAAGGACGAAAACGGCACCAAGTCGTTCAGAACAAAGGGCGACAACAATAATGAGAATGACTCGTACCTGGTCTTCCAGGGCGATATAATCGGCAAGTGGACAGGCACAAGGCTTCCCGTCTTTGGCAAGATAATGAAGTTCTTAAAGACCAAAACAGGCTTCCTTGTATGTATACTTATCCCGATGGCGATATTCTTCCTGTTTGAGCTGTTCAAGCTCATAATGGTCATCGTGCAGATGAAACAGCAGCCCGCTGCTCTCACCGAGTCTGACGAGGAAGAGATAAAGAAACGCGCGATAGAGGAGTATCTCGCCGAGCAGAATAAGCTCAAGGAAAAAGAAAACTCACAGACCGAGCCTGAGGCGGAAACAAAGTCCGATGAACAGGCATCAGAGGAAAAAACAACAGCGCAAGACACATCAGAGCAGTAAAATACATCTGCGTCTGAAATAAGATAGAAAGGAAAACAAGGAAAACATGGGTAACTTTTTTGAATGGTTCTTTGTTTTTATTTCTGAAATTCTTAAAGGTTTCGCAAAAATATTCAAAGGATTTTGGGAAGGTATAAAGCAGATATTCAATATCAAGAATTATATCACAATATTCAAAGCACATTCCCAGAGCTTCGGCGTGCTGGAGTGGATACTTGCAATATTGGCGATAGTGCTTGTTGTTGCTATTTTCCTGCTGATAATATTTATGATAGTGCTTGCGATAAGAAAGTACATACGCTTCAGACATTCACTCGTCAGCGACGAGGATCTGCTTGAAGAGATCGGTGTGCTTCAGCGCCAGGTGCTTAAAATGACCAAGGAAAAAGACGAGATCATGGCAATGAAGGTCGCGCAGATGGGCGGAGGAAACCTGTCACTTGCAGGTATGTCCGCAGGCGGAACGCTCTCGCTTGGCGACGGGCAGGAGGGCGAACAGCCGCAGGGCGAGGAGCAAACGGAGGAAGGCGTTGTTATCACCACCGTCAAGCGTTTCTCAAAGCTCATCGAGGTGGACAACTTCTACAAGACCTACACCCCGCCTGAGTACGACAATTCTATCAGCCTTTCGCAGATATGCGAGGATTACAGAAACTTTGCCTGCTCAAGAATGCACCTGTTCTATGATATAAAGACGATACGTCTGTTCATTGCAGGTATGGCATCTACAAAGCTTATCATCCTGCAAGGTATCTCAGGTACAGGTAAAACATCACTTCCGTATTCGTTCGGTAAGTTCCTGGGCGTGGATACCACTATCGCATCTGTACAGCCGTCATGGCGTGACAGGACCGAGCTTTTCGGATTCTTTAACGAGTTTACAAAGAACTTTAACGAAACAGAAGTTTTGAGAAGAATATATGCATCAGGCTTCAACAACGATGTAAACCTTATCCTCCTGGACGAAATGAACATCGCCCGTGTCGAGTATTACTTCGCGGAAATGCTCTCCATACTTGAAATGCCAAACGCTGACGAGTGGAAGCTCGACCTCGTTCCTAACGTGTGGAGCACCGACCCCGAAAATCTTGACAAGGGTATGATAAAGATACCGCAGAACGTGTGGTACATCGGTACAGCGAATAACGACGACTCGACATTCGCTATCTCCGATAAGGTATACGACCGTGCACAGCCGATAAACCTCGATGCAAAGGGTATCGCGTTCGATGCACCTGATACACCGCCGATGAACCTTGGCTACGATCACCTCAACGAGCTGTTTGAGGAAGCATTCCAGAAGTATCCTATCAGCGAGGAGAATCTCAAGAAGATACAGCACCTCGACCTGTGGGTAATCGAAAAACTGCGTGTAGCTTTCGGTAACCGTATCATCAAGCAGATGGGACTGTTCGTGCCTGTCTACGTTGCCTGCGGCGGCGACGAGCTTGACGGTATCGACTATGTAATGGCTACAAAGATATTCAGAAAGTTTGAGTCACTCAACCTTTCGATGCTCCGTGACGAGCTTCGCGACCTGTGTACATATCTGCGCAAGACCTTCGGCGCAAACAGCATGAAGGAATCTATCGCATACCTCGAGCGCCTGCAGAAGCTCTATTAACAGCAATAGCGCACAAATGACCTGCCTTGCCAAATGCTAAAGGGCAAGTCGGGTCATTTTTAAGATCTTAAAGAAAAGGAGGAGAGTGCGTGGACGAGTTCTACAACAAGTGGTACAGCAATTTCACAAAGACCATGGACGGACTTGAAGATGACGAGCTGTTTGATTCTATGCATTCTCTGATCCGTTCCAGCAAAAATACCTTTGCGGTAAACCGCAAGATAATGGAGAAGTCGGTCGATGTATCGTGGGTAGACGCTATCGAAAAAGGTCTGCGCCACCTCGATACCGTCCTGCGAAACCCCAGAGTGACCATCGAGGACGTTGGCGAGGTCGTGCCTATCGCGCTGTCAAGAAAGATAACGGTCGATTCGGTAAAACACCTTGCACAGCATACCGATCTTATACAGGACTATGACCCCGTGACCAATACCATCACGCCCTCAAAGGTACTCAATGTCCATAAGGAAGAGAGTATGATGACCTACGAAAATAAGTTCATCAATACCCTCGTGGACAGACTGTATGTCTTTATCATACGAAGATACGAAAAGCTCCAGGAGGTCGCCAAGGACGAGGAAGTTTTCACAATGTCCTACAATACCGACCTTGACGATAAAATGGGCAAGCAGATGAGCGTCAGCCTCAAGCTTGAAACAACTGACAGCCTTGAAACTGTCAACGAGGCGGGTCTTACCGTCTGGGAGAGAGTCGAGCATATCAAAAAAGCCGTCGAGGGCTATAAAGGCTCGACATTCTGTCAGCAGATGGGAAACGTCTATGTCAGACCGCCGATAATGCGTACCAACGCCATTATGAAGAATGTTGACCTCAAAGCCTGCCTGACGCTGTGGCAGTTTATCGAGGGCTACGATAAGGTCGGCTACGAGATAAATGTTGTCGATACCGCGCAAAAGCTCGATGAGGACTATATGATGGATTTTTACAACATCATCGCCCTCAATTTCCTGCTTTTCCGTTCCTATACCCATAAACCGCCCAAGAAGGCGAATGAACTTAAAACCGCAAAATCGAAGGCATTTTTGCCTAAGTTCCTTAAAAAATTCAATAAGGACGATATGTCCAAGTATGACGTTATGGCTCAGCCTCAGTCAATGGGCGAGACCGTCTATGACCACCTCAACCAGCCGGGCGAACTCAATATCGGTCTGCTTAACGAGATAGACCAGGTGTTTGCGCTTGAAAAGGAGTATATCCGCGTTGAGCAGATACGCAATGAAGTTGCCCGTATCGAGCGTGAAAAGGCTGAAAAGAAGAAAGCCGAGGCAGAGGAGAGAAGACTCGAGGCGCTGCGCCGCGAGGCTATCAAGAAAGCCGAGGAGGAGCGTGCAGAGCGCGAAAGGCTCAAAAAGGAAGAGACCGAGCGCCTGCGCAGAGAGTGGGAGGAACGTCAGAAGGCAGAAGCCGAGGAGAGAGAAAGACTTGCCAAGGAGGCTGCCGAGCGTGCAGAACGCGAGAGACAGGAGGCAGAGGAGCGCAAGCAGCGTGAGTATGATAATTTCCGCCGCGCACAGCTCACAGCCGAGCGTATCGAGCAGGAGCGCATAGCCGCCGAGGAAGCCGCACGAAAGGCTGCCGAGGAGGAGGCAAACCTCACACCCGAGCAAAGAGAAGAAAGAGAGCGCCTCAAAGCCGAAAAGCTTGCCGAGGAAAGACGCAAGAAAGCCCGTGCAGAAAGACTGCGCGCAGAAAGAGAGGTTTACCGCAGCAGAGATTTCCGCACGATATACCTGGAGTATTCGAGAAGTCCTTGGTGCGTGATAAGAAGATTCTTTATCACCCTGTTCTGCGTGATATTCCGCAGACCCTATGTGCCTGACGTTGACCCCAAGTATTACCGCGCAGAGTATCCCAAGAAACGCTGGCTCGAACGTCCTATGGAAACTGCTTCCGAGCGCGCAGAGCGCCTGCAGATGAAGGTGTTCTACAACAAATACGCTACCGTCTTCCCGTACGACTTCAAGCGCTTCATCAAGAACATCAAGTTCAAGATGAAGAAGAAAAAACCGCTTACCGATGCCCAGAAGGACAAGATAAGACAGTCGCTGCGCGTGATGACTCCCGAAGAGGAAAGGGCAGAGCAGGCACAGATCAAGGCGCTGTTCAAGGAGTATCATGTAAGCGTGTTCACCAAAATAAAGCGAAAGTTCAAAAAGTGGCGTGAGGACAAGAAACTAAAGAACGAAAGGGTCAATGAAGAAGATGATAAAACGTAGGCTCAAGCTTGCCGTAAAGATCACCCTGTTTGCATTGATCGCAGTAATGTTCGCAGCGGTAGTGTATGTAATGGTCTGTAACTTTTGCGGCAAGGTCGCGAGCATAGGCGGTTACAGCGTTATGAAGGTCGTGACGGGAAGTATGGAGCCGTCTATACACGTTGATGACTATATCCTCATAAAAAAGACCGATGTAAGCGAGCTGAAAGTCGGCGATGTGATAACCTTTCTTTCGGACGACCCGCAGATAAAGGATATGCCGAACTCTCACAGAATAACATCCATAAACGATGACGGCACATTCACCGTAAAGGGAGATGCCAATCCGACAGAGGATGTCTACAAGGTCAGAGCTGACCGCATAATCGGCAGGTACGTCAGAAAAATGCGCCTGTTTCGGTTCATCGGCTCGTTTGCATCAAGCAGAAAGCTGCTGATGATACTGTTCATTCTGCCGACCGTGGCGATATGTATATACGAGTCACGAACGCTGTTCAGGATAATCAGAGGCACCGATGAGCAGGAGCAGCAGGAGGAGCCCGAGCAGACCGAGCAGAAGACCCTGACTGCTGAAGAGAAAAAGGAAAAGCTTATCCGCGAGGCTATCGAAAAGGAAAAGGAAAGACTGCGCAAGCTCGATATGGATAAGCAAAGCGAAAGCGAAGTGGTGGAAAGTGAACCAAGAGAAGATAATGAAGCGTAAGATGATAACCGCGATCGTGTGGGCTATCATACTGCTTATCGCGCTGTTGGTGTTTATCGGACTGTATATCGACAAATCCAGAGAGATCAAGGAAAGGTACAGACAGCAGTACCGGCAGAATATTTCCGATGCGGCTGACGAGATAGACACCTACCTTGATACCAAGATAGATTACGATATGCACTATAAAATGCTCGTGTCGGATATGGGCGCGGCAAGGTCGTTCATTTTCCTGCTTGAAGATGATGATGACACTAAAAATAATATGGCTGAAAACCAAAAGGCTGTCAACGAGCTTCACTACTGCCTTGTAAAGTATCCCGAGCAGATGAAAACCAGGCTTGAAGCCGTAAGCCGCGCTCTCAAAGATGTCTATGACGATCTTGACAAGGGCTATGACGAAATGAGAGAAGTAGTTGATTCGGTCAATAAATTGGGTAAATAGGAGGGCAAGGCAATGAGTGAGAAAAGAAAATACAAAAAAGAGATTATGAAATGCCGTAAGACCATCGAGGAGATAGAGCATAAGCGTTCACGTTCGCAGTCCGCACTCGTGCAGGCTATCCTTTTGCAGGAGGAGCCGCAGGAGGCAGACGTTGAGTGGTTCAATAAGTACACAGGCGAGATCGACGCAGTCAGAAAGCATATGATAAACACCCAGAAAAAGCTTGACCTCCTCAAATGATGAAAATGACCGCATTCCCGCAGGGGAGTGCGGTTTTTTGTAAATAAAACATAAAAAAGATCCGCCCTCGGATATTCTCCAAAGACGGATAGCGTGAGCTATTGGGGATTCGAACCCCAGACCCTTTGATTAAAAGTCAAATGCTCTACCTACTGAGCTAATAGCTCATCACACAAATAAAGCTTATAACGGTTTTTAAGCCGCACGCATTTACAAGTGCTTATATATTATATCAAAAGAAAGCGGGTTTGTCAAGCGTTTTTTTCGTTTATTGGTAAATAAGGTGTAAATAATTGAAAAAGTGCAGCAGCTTTGCGGCATCTGACTTTTTTGCAGGAATTGTGTTGACGAATTGCAAAAAGTATTATATAATAATTTAAACCGATTTGATTTTTGTGTTGTTAATAGGATAAATCAGAATTTAGCGTCTTTGACGCTAACAGTGAATAGTGAATAACGAATAGTGAAAAGTTAATAGTTAAGGTATCGCCTGCGGCGATGTATTAA